>JBDTMO010000149.1:0-9933 GCA_039934235.1 bacterium
CCCTCAAGATCTTCCTCGGCACTGCCCTGGTCGTGACGATCCTCCTGATCGTCACGCTCACCGTTACGTCCAGTTCAGCACACACGTCCGCACTCAACACCATCGGCCGCGGACTCGGTGCAACCAACGCGCGCATTGCCGAACAGCTTCAGGCGCGCCAGGAAGCGCTCGCGGGACGGATTTCCGTCTTCGCTGAAAACCGGAACGCCGTGGAAACCATCCTCCGTGACTCCGTCGGCAACGACGCATTCGACCAGGCGCAAGAAATCGTGAAGGCCAGCGGCGCGCGGTGGGTGCAAGTCACGGATGGCGCTGGGCTGCGGCTCGCAAAAAGCGACGATCCCGCATCGCCGCGCGGCGAAGACCTCACCGGATCGCCACTCATCGCCGGCGCGCTCGAAGGGCGGATCATGACCGGGTTCGGTGTTGGTGGCGACACCGCCGTCATGCAGTACGTCGCCGTGCCGATCAAGCAAGACCTCAACAAGGCAGGCAGCATCGTCAGCGGCGTCATCATGGCCGCACAACCACTCGGCGACTCACTCGCGCACGCAATCGGAGAAGCCACCGGAAGCGAAGTCGCGTTCTACGTCATCGACAAGGACAACCAGCCGCGCCTCGCCGGCTCAACCATCGCTGCCGCCGATCGTGCACCGCTCCTGAAGGTCCTCGCAGATCGCATGCTGCGGGACAACACGACCAAGGATTCCGCGAGCGCACGGAACGCCGCCGACTCCACCGAAAAACCAGCAACGACGATGGGCGCTGCCGGCGAGCGCACCGATATTTCGCTCGAGGGAAGAGAGTACGTGGGGCAGAGCACTCCGTTGCTGAGCGTAAAGGGCGCATACGTCGGCGGGTTTCTCGCACTCCGGTCGCTCGACAACGAGCTCGCGCCCTTTCGCGCGCTGCGCAAGACACTGCTCGTGACCGGAGCACTCGGACTTGTCTTCGCGTTCCTGCTCTCCGGGCTGATTACGCGGCAGATCGTGCGTCCGGTGAAGGCACTCGTTGGCGCAACGCGTCGCGCCGCTGACGGTGACTACGCCGCCGAAATTCCCGTTGGTGGCTCTGATGAAATTGGAACGCTTGCCGACGCGGTGCGCCGATTGCTTGGCGACCTGCGCGACAAGCAGGCGCTCGTTGATTTCCTCGGTGGCGGTCGGGCGGTGTCCACCTTGACGATGGCAAGCAGCGATTCCGAATCGACGCACTTGATTCCGGGTGCCACTGGCATCGGGCCCGCGGATGGGGTGCTCGTACCGGGCCAATCACTCGGCGTTCGGTATGACATCAAGGCGCTCCTCGGTGCCGGCGGCATGGGCATGGTGTATCGCGCCGTCGATCGCGAGTTGCAGGAAGTCGTCGCCATCAAGACACTGAAGCCAGAGCTCATTGCTGCCGACAGTACGGCACTCGAGCGCTTCAAGAGCGAGATCCGCCTGGCGCGAAAGATTTCGCATCGCAACGTCGTGCGCACACATGATATCGGCGAGGCGCGCGGTCTCTACTTCATCACGATGGAATTCGTGGAAGGCACGTCGCTCAAGGATCTCGTGAGCGCGCGCGGACGCCTGCCCGTGCACGTGATGTTGCCGATTGCGAAACAGCTCTGCCGCGCGCTCGAGGTTGCGCACGATGCGGGGGTGATCCATCGCGACATCAAGCCGCAGAACATGGTTGTCGAACGTGACGGCACGCTCAAGGTGATGGACTTCGGCATCGCGCGTCTCGCGTCGCGCACGCCGCAACAGGGATTGACGCAAGCGGGAATGGTGATCGGCACGCCCGACTACATGTCGCCGGAACAACTCCTTGGCGACGAGCTCGATGTGCGCGCAGACATCTATTCCGCTGGCGTGGTGATGTATGAGTGCCTCACCGGCAGGCTGCCGTTCGAGGCATCGTCGCCCATCGTGCTCATCTCGAAGGTGCTCGAGGAAACGCCGCCTACGCCGCATATGTTGTTTTCCGAAATTCCCTCGGCGCTCAGCGCCATCGTCATGCGCGCGATGTCGCGCGAGCGAGAAGCGCGGCCTTTGCGCGCTGAACTCCTGCACGACGCGCTTGAACAGCTCGGCTGACGCGTGAACATTAGTTCACTGCGGGGTATATTGTGGGATGAGACTGCTATGCATCGGACGACATGAATTTCTGAGTGAGCACTTGTGCCGCTTCTTTGGCGAACTCGGTGCACAGTGCGAATCGGTCGTCGGCGTGAGCGCCGCTTCCCGACATGCCGCGTCCTTTGAGCCTCATCTCGTCGTGGCGGAAAGCGCACTGCTGAGCCCAGCGGTACTCGATTCCTGGTCGCACGACGGCGCGCTTCGTGACGTGCCGGTGCTGGCCGTCAGTCTCACGCATCGCGGCGACGAATATCCGTCCGTCGAGCTGAGTGGCCTTGCGGGCGTGATCTACTTGCCGTCTCTTGATCGCGACGCTGCGGCCACGCTGCTGCAGACTGCATGGCGACAGCGCGGCGTCGATGTTCCGTTCGGTTCTTTCGTCCCGGCGCGTCGAACAGCCGCGGCCCAGCTCTGATACGAGACCGCATGTACGGTGGGCGCACGTCAGCGCGATAGAGTGAGCGAAATCGGAGACGATATCTCCGACGAGAAGCGCCCTGCGCCCTCGCCCGGCGCAGAACGCGGGTCTGAGCACCTTCTCGACGCGCTCGAACTCGGCGTCGTCGTGCTGACGCGCGACCTGCAGGTGACCTATGCCAATGCGCGATGGCAGTCGTGGGCTGGCACTCCGGTAATTGCCGGCGCTCCCCTCGCGTCATTCCTCGGCCATGACGACTCGCCCTTCGAGGAAGAGCTTCGCGCCGTGGTCGCCGATGGGGAATCGCGGACGATTCCGCTGGTGCTGCATAGCGCGGGCGTCCATGCTGTGACGGAGCGACTCATCTGTCGCGTGCACCGCGTAGGGGAGGGTGTCGTTGTCGAAGCGCGGCTCGACGGTGACGACGATCTCATCGCGATGATCGACGTCGCACGGCGCCTCGCCGAAGTGACGGACATGGCCGAGGTGCTGCGCACGCTGTGTGATATCGCGACTCGGCAGTGCCATGCGAGTGCCGCGGCCGTGCTCCGCGTGTTGGGGCATCAGGGAGAAGTGGTCGCCGCGGCAGGTGGCTTCGAGCCCGCGCGCGCGCGGTTCTTCGAGTTGGAGGGATCGCTCCTGATGGAGGCGGTCAGCCAGCAGCGCATCGTCAGTGAAGACAACTATCACGACTCAGGCCGTCCGCTCATGCGCGTCGTGCCCGAGTTGGCACTCGGTCCCATGCTCATCGCGCCGCTTCGCGCGCATGGCGAAACACTCGGCGTCCTCGCCATCGCTCGTGGTGTGGGTGGACGCGCGTTTTACGCGCACGAGCACGATCGGTTGCGCGTGCTGGCCGACCACGCTGCGCTCGCCGTCCACAAGTCACTCCTCCTGTCGCAGGCGCAGAGCGCGGACAAGGCAAAGGGCCGTTTCCTCGCGACCATGAGCCACGAGCTGCGGACACCACTCACTGCGCTTGCGGGCTACAATGAGCTGCTCATCGATCAGGTGATCGGCCCGGTGAGTGAGCCACAGCTCGACATTCTCGAGCGTATGCGCTCGGTGACGATCCACCTTTCCGCGGTCATCGAGGAGATTCTCGCCTTTACGAGCCTAGAGGAAGGACGCGAGATCGTGCGTCCAACCGATTTCCTCGCCGCGGATCTCGTGCGCGCGGCCGTCGCCGTAGTGCAGCCGCTCGCGGATCAGAAGCGGCTGAAGATCGTCGTGTCGCTTCCGTCCATGTTCATCCGGATGTCGAGTGACATCGACAAGGCGCGCCAGATTCTCGTCAACCTGCTCGGCAACGCGGTCAAGTTCACGGACAGCGGCGTTGTTTCCGTCACGCTGAGCTTGCGAGGGACAGGGGTGTGGATCGAGGTGAAGGACACGGGCGTCGGTATTCCCGAAGACGACCTCGCGCGCCTGTTCCGTCCATTCGTGCAAGTGGACAGTGGCCTCACTCGGCGTCATGGAGGGACGGGGCTCGGTCTCTACATTTCGCGTCGCCTCGCCACGCTGCTCGGAGGCCACATCGAGGTGTTCAGTGAACCGGGCGCCGGCTCGACGTTCAGCGTGGTGTTGCCGGTCGTGTGGCAGGGGCGCAGCTAGCGCGTTGTCAGCCTGAGCGAGCGCAGCGAACCCGTTGTCATCCCAAGCGAGCGCAGTGAACACGTTGTCATCCCAAGCGAGCGCAGTGAACACGTTGTCATCCTGAGCGAGCGCAGCGAGTCGAAGGATCTGCTTGTCGCTGCGCTCAGGACGACAGCCGTCATGGTTTCGCCGGATCCCTCACGAGCGTGAAGTCGTACTCCAGCGCGATCGTGTCCGCCACGCTGAGCAGCACCGGCACCTTTGGTGGCGTCATCGTGAAATCAGCGAACGTGAACTTCGTTGACGCCGATCCCGTCGCGCGACCGGGCGCTTGCTGTGCGGTGACCTTCCATGTCGTCGGCCGCGTGACGCCACGCACCGTGAGGTTTCCAATCAGCTCGAATGTCTTGGGACCCGATGCCAATTCCGACGCAGCAGTCAACCCGCGCACGCCAGTGGGGACGAACTCCACGGTCGGGTACGTTGCCGACTCGAGTACACGCGCCCGCACGTATCCGTCACGGCGAGCGGCGTCGCTCTTCAAGCCGCCCGTGTTGATCACGAACTTGGACTGTCCGGCGACGAGCGTACCCGTGGTGCTGTCCACGGTGATCATGCCTGTGATCTCGGTCGTCTCGCCGATGGCGTCGTTCGGCAGGTCCTTGCCCATGAGCTGCTCGCGAACGCGATACCGCGCCGCGTTGCCGGTGGCAGCCACGTTGAATCGAATTGCCCCCGCGGGGACGGCATCGGCCGGCGCAGCGAGGGTGACGTCACCGTTGGACGTTGCAGTCGTCGAGGCTGAATCGCCCGGCGTCCTCGCTTCAGCCGTCGGCGAGCAGGCGACAGCGGCAACAGCCGCGGCGAAAGTCATGATTCGCATCTTATGCGTCGTCATCGTGCAATTCCCCGTGAGTGAACAGTCGGGCGCTGTGGTTGCGCCTGACGATAGATAGGCACTGATAGGCCGAGTGGCGCTGGATTGTCATGAGCTACGGCTGGGCGTCATGAACGGTTGGAATCGCGACACGGCTGGCGCGAAGTGCGGTCGGTTTCAAGTGTTCAGCGCAAGTCCTCCGTCCTGTCATCCCGCCGCGCGCGAAGCAACTGCAACTGCCGATCACGGATTTCGCGGAAGTGCGCGGATAAAGCAAAAAGACAAAAATGCAATTGTTCCATCCGCGTGTTTCCGCGAAATCCGTGATGAGCAGTTGATGTTGTTCTTTCGGCTATGAACGCCCAGGCACGAGCAATTCAGGGCGCGACGGTTTGGAAGGCATCACTGCTACTGCTGGGATGCACATCGCGGTGTTGTGAGCCGACCGCGCGCGACGTATCGAAGATGCCGACACGAGCGGTCGCTTGTGCGGTATGACAATGTGTCCTTGCGGTCAGCGGTCGAACGCACCGGTCCTTTGCTTTGTTCAGGACGACAACGCTGCGACGTGCAGGACGCGTGACCGGAACGTCCATCGTCCGATCGTCACGAACGATGCCCCAGCAACAAGGCACAACGCGCCAGCGATGAAGAATGCCATCCTGTAGTCGCCGAGTGAGGTGCGGATTGCGCCGGCACCGAAGGCTGCGGCCGAGGCGCCGAGCTGATGGCAGGCGCCAATCCAGCCATAGACCACGCCCGTGTTTTCCTTGCCAAACGCTTCGCTCGTAAGGCGTACCGTTGGCGGAACCGTGGCGATCCAATCCAGCCCGTACAAGGCGGCGAACCATCGATGCCAGCGGTCATCAACAGCACGAGGAACGTGACGCCCGCTATGACCCACGCATGGTGAACGCTCGCCTTGCGCGGGGTGTTCATGTTTTCGGGGGCAGTGCCGGGTTGGGTACGTAGCCGAACTCCCGCGCGGTGATGCGCTTGCCACTGCGACGGTCTACAAGCACTGGATCCGCGCGCCGGCCACTTGAAGCGTGCACGAGTAGTGTCGGGCGATCTCCACTCGGGAAGTGTTTGTGGCCCCACTCGTACAGTGCCACGGCGACCGGGAGAAAATCGCGGCCCGCTGCGGTGAGGAGATACTCGTAGCGAACGGGCCGGTCGCTGTACGCGTGCTTTTCGAGAATGCCTGCGTCGACCAGCGCGTTCAGGCGCCTGGTGAGCATGTTCGGCGCAATGCCGAGTCGTTTCTGGAATTCGTCGAACTTGGTGAAGCCGCGCAGTGCATCGCGCAGGATGAGGATGCTCCACCACTCGCCGACGTGCTCCAGGCTTCGCGCGATAGGGCAGCTCATCGCGCCAAAACTCTTGTGTTGCACAATGCTCTCCGGCTGGCGAATGTGTGACGGGCAAGCTAGGCTAGTCACTATCATCATGCAAGTAAGTACCCTCGCGACGGAGACGGACGACCATGAGACTGCTTGTGCTGGGAGCTGGCGGCATTGGCGGATATTTCGGCGGAAGGCTCGCCGAGTCCGGTGCAGACGTGACGTTTCTCGTTCGGCCGCGGCGTCGCGAGCAACTCGAGCGGGACGGCCTGCGCATCGAGAGTCCGGTTGGCAACATGAGCCTTCCGGTGACGAGCGTGCTGTCGTCAGGGGTGTCGAACGACTACGACTTCGTGCTCCTTACGAGCAAGGCATACGACCTCGACTCCGCGATGGATGCGATAGCGCCCGCGATGGGTGGCGCATGCACCGTCGTACCGCTGTTGAATGGCATTCAGCATCTCGAGCGTCTCGACGCGCGGTTTGGCCGAGCGAACGTGATGGGTGGTGCGTGTTCGATCAGCGTCACGCTTCAACGCGATGGCGTCATTCGCCATGCGGATGCATTGCAACGCATCGTGATTGGTGAGCGTGATCGGTCCAGGACGAAACGCGCGCAAGTGCTCGTTGACGCGTTGTCGCGCACGAGTCTCGAATGGCAGCTGGCCGAGGATATCGAGCAAACCATGTGGGAGAAGGTCGCGTTCCTATCGACGCTCGCTGCACTGACATGCCTGTTCCGCGCGAATTCGGGCGAGATCATCGCGGCGCCGGGTGGTCTCGCGGCGATCGAGCGTACGCTTGCTGCCAACTACGAAATCCTCACGCGCGAAGGTCATCCGCCACGCGCGGCAGCAATCGAGTTCGATCGCAAGACGTTGATGAATCCGGATGGCAAGCGGAGCGCTTCCATGCTGCATGATCTCGAGGCCGGCGGCGCAGTGGAGAGCGATCACATTGTGGGGTTCATGCTCGAGCGGGCGCGCGCGCATGCGGTGGACGACACGATGCTTTCGATCGCGTTTACGCATCTCAAGGCGTACGAAGCGCGCCGCGCGGCGAATCGATTGCCGTCGGCGTAATTGAAACGCTGTCATCCCGCAGGAGCGAGCGCAGCGAGCGAGTGTCGGGATCTACCGTATGAGCCGCGAAGCAGGCCGAGGTGGACGAATAGCAGATCCCGACATTCGCTCCGCTCATGCGGGACGACATAGCTACCGGGTCGCATTCGCAGCCTACCAAGACAAAGTGCGATAGTACACCGTCGTGTCGCACGACTCGCCACGTGGCATCAACGCATAGCCAGGAATCACACCCACACGCTCCCAGCCAAGGCGCTCGTACAACCGCTCCGCATCACCACCCGTGACAGTGTCCAGCACCAGGAGCGACTTCCCGCACTCGCGCGCCGTCGCCTCGGCCGCACGCATGAGTGCCGCGCCCAATCCAAGACGTCGAGCGCGACGCGCAACCAGCATCTTCGAGAGGTCGGCGCGATGCGGCTGGTTCTCTGGCTGCTGAAGCACCAACTGCACCGTCCCGCAAATACCATCCATATCCTCGGCGATGAGCAGCGCGCGCTCCCCCGCAGCCACACCGAGCGCCACGTGGTGCCAGAATGCCACCGCCCGCTCGCGCGTGAGCGGCAGCATGAAACTCACCGATGCGCCGCCCTCCACGCAGTCGATCAACACGTTGGCCAGGCCCTCAACCTGCGCGTCAGTAACCGTGTGCAGGCGGCGAAGAGAGTACGGGTGAGTCGTCATCGTCCCGATGCCTTATCAGTCGCAATCACCACGGCGTAGCGTGCCGGCTTTCGTGTCGGATTGTGAAACATCGTCGGCCGGTCCAACTGCATGGCGAGGCAATCACCCTCGCGGAGCCGGTGCAACTCTTCGCCGAGCGTGATGTCGATCGAGCCTTCCAGCACCCACACTTGCTGGTGCACGCGTGCGTCTCGTCCTGCCGTCTCGAACGCAACGCGAGCGCGAGACGGAAAATGCACCTCGACGATCCGCATGGGCTGCGGCACACTGGGCGGCGAGACATTGCGCCGGCGATATCCCGATGCGGGGTCTTGCCAGTATGGCTGGTCCTTGCGCCGCGACACAGGCCCGTTGTGCGCAGCGGCCGCGGCGGGCGCATCGAACAATGAGGCCAAAGTGACGCCCAGGCCAACCGACAGCTTCTCGAGCACCACTGCGGTTGGGCTGGTCTCACCGCGCTCGATGAGAGAGATCATCGAACGGCTCACGCCGCTCCTGCTCGCGAGTTCTTCGAGCGAGCAGCCCTGCACGGCGCGCAACTCGCGCACGCGTTCGGCGATGCGATGGTTCAGGTCAGGCGCGACATCTTCTATCATGGACACAATATCCATGATACTGGAAACAGCGTCAAGAGGCTGAACCTGCCCGGCAACGCGAACGCCGCGTGCGCGTCGCTCGTCCCCGGGAGCACCGCACGCCGGTTGACGGTATTCTGTAAGTTAGGGCTACACGCTCAGGCCTCCGCGACGTGGCGGCACCACGGCTCCAGAATTGTTGAACCGCGCGCCACACTCAGCGGTGGCGGCGAAGGAGAACGCGCGATGTCATCGAGATCGTCTCACATTGGTCTGCTCGGAGCGATACGTCCGCCCCGCGGCACGTTGCTGTGCCTCTCGCTAACGATCATCGGCTGTCAATCGGCCGGACCGCGCGACGTCGCGCGCGAAACTCCACGCACAGCACAGGTTCAGGCTCAACCGGCAGCGCCGATCGATCCCAACAAGGGATGCGGTCTCGCGGTCGCCCAACGCACGAGCGATGCGGGGTGCTGGCTCACCGTCCAGACCGCGCTCGGCGTGCTGAACGACGCGCCACTTTTCTGGCACGTGTACAGCTACGCGAGCGCGACGGACGCGAATGCGGCGCGTAGTCCGCGAGGGACCACCGCGGAAGCGTTCGGCAAGCACTGGCTCTTCGCGATCGAGCCGCAAGGCTGGAAGCCGGCGTCAGGCGAGCGCCTCGCGGTCGTCGGCCCGCTCAACGTGAAGGGAGACGTGTCCTACACAGCGCGATACATGGAGGCGGTGTTCCCGGCAGGCTACACCACTCCGCTTGTCGGCCATCGTCACTCGGGCGCCGAGGCGTGGTACATCCTCACCGGGGCGCAGTGTCTGGAGACGCCGACCGGCCCGATGGTCCTGCGCGCTGGCGAAAGTGGAATGGTGCCGCAGGGTCCGCCCATGTCGATCTCCGTCGTCGGACCGGATACTCGTCGCGCGGTGTTACTGGTGCTGCATCCGACCGCGGAGCCTTGGGTCTCGAGCGCCGCGGATTGGACGCCGAAGGGAATCTGCCCGAAATGAGCTGAGGTCGAGCGACGCAACTGCGGCACTCCGAGGTGCAGATCCTTCGACTCGCTTCGCTCGCTCAGGATGACAAACGAGGTGCGGATCCTTCGACTCGCTTCGCTCGCTCAGGATGACAAACGAGGTGCGGATCCTTCGACTCGCTTCGCTCGCTCAGGATGACAAACGAGGTGCAGATCCTTCGACTCGCTTCGCTCGCTCAGGATGACAAACGAGGTGCG
>JBDTMO010000150.1:0-9933 GCA_039934235.1 bacterium
GGATCGCGGCATCGTGTCCGCGGCGCCGAAGTTGTTCAGCATGAACAACCTCATCGCGAACGACGGTGGTGAGGCGGCCAAGGAGTATTCCGTCGAGTGGGCCATCAAGGGTGAAGGCGTGCTCCTTCATCCCGAGGGCACGGTGCGCTGGACGAACGATGTCGTCCATCCGCTGTTTCCAGGCATTGCGCAAATGGCGATGAAGGCCGTGGAGTTGACGGACAAGCCGGTGTTCATCGTCCCAATCGTGTGGAAGTACCGCTACGTCGGCGACGTGAGTGGCCGTATGCACCGCGAAATGCGCATTCTCGAAGATGGTCTGGGATTACCGCGACTCGCGGAGCCTGGTGTGTCGCTCTCGCGCCGGTTCCAGGAGTTGCAGCTCAATATCCTGAGCCGGCAGATGCGTCACTTCGGCTATTCGGAAATCGACTCGGGCAAAAACTTCTTCGATCGCCAGGCCGATTTTCAGCAGTATCTCGTGACCACACTCGAGCAGCGTTACGCCATCGAGCACAGCTCGCAGATGGACAAACGAATCACGCGACTCGCTCGCGCCATTCGTGCAAAGCTTACGGACGCCACGGGTGAGGAGCGTACGTCGTCGAAACACGACCTGGCCATGGCCGAGGAAGCAAAGCGACTCGGCGAATTCACGCGCGAGGTGTATGGCACGCCGGTACTGACGCAGGAGCAACTCTACGAAAGCCTCAAGCGCACGCGCGATCGCATGCTCCGTCGCGGATGGAAGAACGTGGTGGCGAACATGCTTCCGCGTCCGTTCGGCGCTCGCATTGTGCACGTCGGCGTGCCTGAGCCGATTCGAGTCGAGCGCGTGCAGGAGAGTGAGAAGCCGGCGTACGAAGCAACGCTTCTAGAAACGGCGCGCGCCCGGATGCAGGCGAAGCTTGACGAGATCAATCGTCTCGCCTTGGAGGGTCGGCGCTACGCTCACGCAAACCTGTTAAGCATGAAGCTGGAAAGCATACCGCCCAACGGGTAATCGCTGCGTCACCATTCCAGCGTGCTGAGGTACTTCCAATCTTTCTTCGCGCTCGCCAGCTCGTCGGTCGGCGCTTCCTGTTCCACAAAACATGGCTTGTGGGCGACGTCGTTCACGGCGCGCAGGAACTTCCTGAAGTCGAAAGTCCCTGATCCCAACTCGGTGTCGCGTTTGCCGTCCGCCGTGGCGTCTTTCAAGTGAAAGCTCCAGTAACGGGCGCTGTAGCGCTTGAGATAGGCCATCGGGTCGGCGCCGCCAAGCAGCATGTTGCCCACGTCGAGCTGAAGACGAACGGCCGCGGGATCGAGGCGCTCGACAAAGGTGTCGTACGGGACTTTTCCGCTCAACATTTTCATGTGTGTGGGCTCGTTGTGGAACGCGAGCCATAGACCCGCCTTTCGTGCGGCGGCGCCAGCCGTGTTGAACCGATCGGCCCACATGAGCCATCCGTCGAGCGACTTTTCCGCCTCGGACGGAAGGCTTGGCACAACCAGGTACTCGTGGCCGAGTAGTTTCGCCGTGTCCAGGCTGCGCTCCCAATCCTTGGTGATGGTCTCGGGGTCCATGTGCGCGGAGGGCGCCCGGAGGCCTTCGTGATCGAGCGTGGCCTTTACCTGTTTCGGTGTGCGGCCAAAGTTGCCGAAGGACCACAGGAGCTCGACGTCGGTGTACCCGATGGCGCGAATGGCAGCGAGCGTTTGCTCTGGATTGGCACGCATGGCCTTACGCACCGTGTACAGCTCGAGGCCGATGCGGCCGAGCCGAGCTTCGGCGTACGCGATGTTTGGCAACGCGAGCACACCCGCTGCCGCACCAACTGATTTCAGGAAAGCACGACGCTGCATGTTTTCTCCGTGGTGCGATAAGGTTGTCATGACATCCCGCAGGTGCAAAGTCACAAAAGCAAAACAACAAAACAACTGCTAGTCACGGATTGGCAGTTGCAGTTGCGTTGCGTGCTTTGCGGAGTTCGTGTGATTCGATGTGGAATCAGTAACGCACCGCCGGAGCAATCACGTCCCACGTGCGTGGATCTTCGAGCCCAAGCAGCCACACTGAATATCCACGCAGATTGTACTTGCGCACCAGATCGAGCTTTGCGGAAAACGCGCGGGCGTCCTCGAGCCACGCGTGCTCGAACACGCCATGATTCTCCCACATGGCATACGGCGCTTTCTGCACATCGTCCCAAATTGGTTTCGCTCCTGCCTTCGACATGATGTCCATGACCGCCGGATACGCAATGTCGTCGCCACGCATGCGCGAGCCAGTGCGCGGATCGTACGACGAGAACCAGTAGTCCGAGTACGCGGGAATTCCCAAGGAAATCTTGGACGGAGGTACGCCGAGCGACAGCACGTATTTCAGTGAGGCCTCCATCCACGGGTAGCCCGCGACTGGCCCAACCGTCGAGCCGCCGGTGTGCTGCGCGTACGTCATGTACGAGATGAAGTCGAGCGTGTCGGCAAGCGCCTTGTAGTCGTACGCTGCGCGCCAGTTCTCGTCCATCCACTTGTGATAGTTCGACGGACCGACTGCTTCAGCAGTGCGCGGCACAACGGCCGCAGAAACTGCGCAGCCGGCGCGATGCAGCGAATCAACTGACTCGCGGACGAACGACGTGAACACGTCCCGATCGCTGACGTGGATGTTCTCGATGTCGAACTGAATGCCGTCGAGATGATTGTCGCGACAGAGTTTTGCGAGACTGCGAATGGCGTTCGCGCGCGCGTCCGCAACGTTGATCACGCGATGAATCGTAGGCTGGTCGAACCCGGGATTCATAACGAGCGGAACGAGCTTCACCAGATTCGCGCGCGCTGCCGAGAGGACTCGTGCGTCGACCGCGCCGCGGATTTCGCCTGTGCTATCCAGCGCGAACACCTGCGGCGAAACCATCGAGATGCGACCAGCATGTGCGACGAAGCTGTTAACGCTCTCGTCGTTGTTGCGAGAGTACCAGAGGCCCTCCAATGGCGGCTGCCGAGCTGCACACGCGGTCGTGAGCAGCGCAACCGCCGCCAGGAGACTGCGTTTCAAGGCACCGCTGGCTTCGGCGGACGAGCGGGCTTCGACCCGTTCATCCTGGGACGCGGACCATTGCCGATTTCGACAACGAGATTCTCGAGGTAGTTCGTGATTCTCGCGTAGTGCGGATAGTCGATGTACTCCGCTTCGTCGCTGCGCTGGTGGTAGTCGCCATGAAGGCCCGTAAAGAAGAACGCGATGGGCACGCCCTGACGCGCGTAATTGAAGTGATCGCTGCGGCCGTAGATGTTGTTGTAGCCGGACCACGTCATCGTCGAGTCGTACTGGTAGTCGAACGCGAGTGGCTTCGCCGACTTCTTGTTCACCGCCGCCACCGTTTCGCCGAGGTCCTTGGAATCGAAGAATGAGCCGACGACGCCCACGTAATCAGGACCGCCGCCCGGAAGATCCTCGGCACGACCACGCCCGATCATGTCGATGTTGATTTGCGCGACGACGGAATCGATTGGCACCGTTGGATTGCTTGTGAAGAATGCAGACCCGACGAGACCAGCTTCCTCGCCTGTATGCCATACGAACAGCGTCGAGCGTTTTGGCTTCACGCGCATCGCCTGAATGGCTTCCGCGATTTCCAGCACGGCCATGGAACCGGATCCGTCGTCGTCCGCGCCGTTGCTGATCGAGTCGAGGCGCGCTTTCGGAACGAGCTTGCGAATGCTGTCCATGTTGACGTGGATCGTGCCGAGTTGCGCGGGCGTTAACGCGATCATCTTGTTCGCGAGCAGCAACTTGTTACGCTCGTTGTTGAATGCCTTGAGCGAATCCTTGTCGACCGCCGCTGCCGTCATGCCGATGTGATCGTTGTGTCCACCGATCGCCACGTATTGATGCTTGAGCACCGGATCGCTGCCCGGAATGATCGCCACCACATTTCGCGCCCAGTTACTCGGCTCCTCGATGAAGTCGAGCGATGCGGTGACGGTGCCGCCGGTGTTGCCCGGCGCCAGCCCGTCGATGGAGCGACGTGTGAAGAGTTGTGCGGCTGCCTCGCGCGTGATGCGGATGGTCGCCTGCGGTGCGAGCGCGTTGAGTTGCTGGCGAAGGGAATCCACCGGACTCATTGCTGCGCCACCACGTCCGCCGCGTCCAGCGCCGCTTGTCGTCGCGACCGTGGGGACGTTGATCGCCGCGCGCTGTGCGGGCGTGAGTGCGTCGAGGTCGACTGTCGCGACGGCAACGGCGTCAGCGAAGCGCGAGGGCGCAAACGCACCGAAGCCTCCGCGTCCGCCGCCGGCAAATCCGCCTGCCTGAGCCGGCCGCGGCGGCGCTGGCAACAGCACGACGAACTTGCCGGCTGCCTGTGCAGCGGTGATCTGGTTCAAGGTGTCGCCGGTAACGCCGCCGAAGATCACGTCGACGTTGTTGATTGGCTTGGGCGCTCGCGTGCCTGGCACAGCGACCCAGTCCTGCTGCCATGCGAGTGGGTTGCCGTTGGCCGTGAGACGCGAGTGGCTCGTGAACTTCTTGGTGTGGTAGGGGAGGACCTGGAAGTACGTGCCGTCGTCTCCGGCGGGGACGAGGCCGAGCCGCTTTACTTCGGCGGCGATCATGTCGGTGCCCTTCATGTTGCCGACGCGCCCGACCTGGCGCCCCTGCATGGAGTCGTCGGAAAACTGATAAAGCCGGATCTGGAGATCGCGCGCATCGATGGCGGCGGTTGTCTTCGCCGGTTTCACGGTGGCGGGATTGCCATAGATATTCATCTTCCCGGACCCCTGTGCGCTCGCGACAGTGGGCGCGGAGAGCAGCAGCAGGGAGAGCGGGATGAAGCGGGCCTTCGTCATTCGTGATCCTCGTTTGTGGTGTGAGGGAGTTCGTATTGATACGCGGCGCGTGAGCGCAGGGTTGGAGATTTGCCGCGCCTGTGGCCTTCGTCCATATTCGCCACTGTCATCCCGCAGGTGCGAGCATCGCGAGCGACTGTCGGGATCGACTTTCCTTTCGCCGAAGCTCGCTACGTCTTTCGCATAGTAGGTCCCGACACGCGCTTCGCTCGTGCGGGATGACATCGTTCCCTCTCTCGGTCACACCCATCCCACACGAAAGCAAACTTACCGATTTCACTGGACGCGTGGCCATCGTCACTGGCGCCTCGCGTGGCCTCGGGCGCGCCGCTGCGCAGCGCCTCTACGAGCGCGGTGCGTCGGTGGCCGTCAACGTGCGCGATTGGCCGCGTGCGCAGGACATCGTCGATTCGCTTGGCGAACGCGCCTTCGCGGTACCGGGTGACATCGCGGCGCACGGCATGCCCAACGAGATCGTGCAGCAGACACTCGAGCGATTTGGCCGAGTGGATATCCTGGTGAACAATGCGGCGTTGGCGCGTTCGACGCGGTTTGCCGATCTGTCGGCAGACGAATGGCGCGAGGCGCTCGAGGTGAACCTCACTGCGCCGTTTCTGCTGACGCAGGCCGTGCTTCCGGCAATGAAGGCGCAGCAATATGGACGGATCATCAACATCTCGTCGTCTGCCGGACGAATGGTGAGCACACTCGGCGGCGCGCATTACACGGCGTCGAAGGCTGGGCTCCTGGGCCTCACGCGCGCGGCGGCGAAGGAGTTGGGAAAGTTCGGGATCACCGTGAATGCGATTTGCCCCGGCATGATCGACACCGAGCTGACGCACGAGTACGCGTCGGATGAAACGCTGAAGCGGCTGGCGACGAACTACCCTGTTCCGCGGCTCGGCACGTCGCTCGAAGTGGCGGACCTCATTTGCTTTGCGGCGTCGGAAGCAGCAGGCTACCTCACCGGTACGTCGCTCGATATCAACGGCGGCGACTTGATGATGTAACGCTTTCAGGCTGACTGCTCGCTCGCTGGCGCTCGCTGGACGGATGACGGCCCGCATCGGCGCTCCGCGCCTCGCTTGACGGCAAGCAGTCCAGGCCGCGAAGCGGCCGTGCAGTCCAGCGAGCGTCAGCGAGCGAGCCGTCAGCGGTTAGCCGTGAACCGTCAGCCGTCAGCGTCTTCGTACCTCTACCCTCCCGACCAGACATGAAAGAAAGTACCCGCGTTCTCGTCGCTCTTGGTGTCGCGGTTGCGGGCGGCGCCATCATCGGCGCGACTGGCAATGAGTCGCTCAGCCACGCCGCCGACCTGCTCACGCCGATTGGAACGATGTGGGTGAACGCGATTCGCATGACCGTCATTCCGCTGGTGGTCTCGCTGCTCATCACCGGCGTGGCATCCGCCTCTGATGTGCGCGCCATCGGCAGGCTCGGCGGACGAACATTGGTTGTCTTCGGACTGTTGTTGACTGGCGTTGCTGCGTTGGTGATTCCGCTGGCACCGACGCTGTTCGCGCTCCTTCCGCGAGACGTCGCGGCACGTCCGCCACTTCCTGCCGGTGCGGCTGAAGCCGCGAGCCAACTCGCGGCTGGCGGTCAACAACAGACTGCGTCGGCATGGCTGACGTCGCTCATTCCGTCCAACCCCATTGCCGCGGCAGCCAGCGGCGCGATGCTTCCGCTGATCATCTTCACGCTGCTCTTTGCATTGGCGATCACGCGTACGCCGGAACCGGCGCGCGATGCACTGCTCGGCTTTTTTCGTGCGCTTGCTGCGGCGATGCTCGTGCTGGTGCGATGGGTCGTGTTGCTCGCGCCGATTGGTGTGTTTGCGCTGATGCTGCCACTTGCTGCGCACGTGGGTGCGGGACTCGCAGGTGCGATCGGGTTTTACATCGCGGCGTATTCCATTGGATGTATCGTCGTCATCCTGCTGCTCTATCCCGTTGTCGCCCTGTTCGGTGGCGTTCCAATTGGCCGATTCGCGCGCGCCGTGCTTCCGGCGCAACTCATCGCGTTCAGCTCGAGTTCGTCGATCGCGTCGTTGCCTGCGCTTGTCGAGAGTGCGGAGCTTGGGCTCGGGTTACCCAAGAGCATTACCGGGTTCGTCTTGCCACTCGCCGTATCAACGTTCAAGATCGCGGCACCCGTATCGTGGACGATGGGCGCGTTGTTCGTTGGCTGGTTCTACGGCGTGCCCCTGCACGCGCGCGAACTGGCGACGGTTGCATTCGCGACGGTGTTCCTTGCGTTCGGCGTGCCGGGCATACCGCGCGGTGCGTTCATCATGCTGACGCCGCTTTTTGCGGTGATTGGACTGCCGGCCGAGGGAATCGGTATTCTCATCGCGGTGGATGCGTTGCCGGATCTGTTTGCGACGACGCTCAACGTGACGGGCGATCTCGCCGCGACAGCCATTGTGGCGCGCGGCGAGGTGTCGTCCTGAGCGGAAGCGAAGCACTTGCCCCGTTTGTACGAAGTGCCAGGTCAACCAGTGGCCGCAGCGCCTTACCAGTCATCCCGCACGAGCGAGGCAACGGCAACTGCAACTGCCTATCACGGATTTCGCGGAAAAGGCGCGGATACAGCAAAGGCAAAAGCGCAGTTGTTCTATCCGCGAGTTTCCGCGAAATCCGTGACTTGCAGTTGCTGTTGCCTTTACGCCTCTTAACGCCCAAACACGAGCAATACAGGGCGCGACGGTTTGCATTTCTAACCAAACGTATGACTGCAAGTGTGAACTGCCATCACGCCGCTGTGAGCCGGCTACGCTCGCGGTCTCGATGACATACTCGCTTCGCTCGCGCGGAATGACAGTTTGGCCAGTTGCACCACCGGTCCTTCGCTACACTCAAGGCGACAGGCGGCTATGAAACGACCTCTGCTCGCGGCATGCATGTTCGCCATGGTTGGCTGCGCGTCAGCAACCGCTCCCGATCCGGAACTCGATGTCGTCGGATGGGGCGACAGCCTGATCGCAGGCGGCGGCATGCTCGGCGACATCTCGATAATTCTCGAACGACCCATCCACAACAACGGCGTCAGCGGGCAGACCTCGAGCGAGATCCTCGTTCGCGTACTGGCCGATACGGTGTACCGCAAGAACGTTGCGATTTTCTGGATGGGACGAAACAACTATGCAAGCCCCGACACCGTCATGAGCGACATCGCACAGGCTGTTGCCCATCTCCAGGGACGACGACATTTCCTCGTGCTCTCGGTCCTCAACAGCGAATTTGCCGGCGAAGCGAAAGGTGGCGCGAACTACGATACGATCGTTGCGCTCAACGCTCGCATTGCGACCGCATATCCGACCCACTTCCTCGATGTGCGTCACACGCTGGTTGCCGCGTACAATCCCCTCAGTGCGCGCGACTCGACGAATGCTGCCAACGACATCCCGCCCGCATCCTTGCGCGACGATGAGCTCCACTTGAACGACGCCGGGAATCGCGTTGTCGCGATCGAAGTTGCCAATGCACTCAAGGCGAAGGGCTGGTAGGCACCACGCTGATTACCATCATCACGGGAGACAGCCACAATGCGTATGCATCTCGCCGCCGTTGCGGTGTTCGCGACTTGTAGCGTTACGGCGGGCGCGCAATCGCCCGTAGACACTTCGCTCGGCAGGTTCATCGGCAAGATCCGGGCAGTGGACAACCACACGCATGTGAACTCGGTGTCGCCAGCCGACTCCGACTCCGACGCGCTTCCGCTCGACGGACTCGTTCCGGCCGACCCGCCGATGCGACTGCGTCCCGAAAGTCCGACATGGCTCGCCGCCTACAAGGCGCTGTACGGATACAAGTACAACGATCTCACCCCGCCACACCTGGCCGAGCTGCGTACGGAGATGAAGCGCGTGGCCACGGCGCAGGGGAGCCGGTTCCCCGAGTGGGTGCTCGACCGCATCGGTACTGAGGTCATGGTTGCGAACCGGATCGCGATGGGGCCCGGTCTCGCGCCCCCGCGTTTTCGTTGGGCGTCGTACGCAGATGCGCTGATGCTGCCGCTTTCCACCGCGGCGGAGCGAACCACGCCGGACTATCGCGCGCTATATCCGCTGGAAGAGCGCCTGCTGCTCCGCTACATGACGGATCTTCACCTCGGGCGGTTGCCCGCAACGCTCGATCAGTACGTGCGCATGGTGGTAACGCCAACGCTCGAGCGCCAGCAGAAAGACGGATGTATTGCGGTGAAGTTCGAAGCCGCGTATCTGCGCAAGCTCGACTTCGACGAGACGTCGGTGGGTATCGCGCGACAGGTGTATGCGCAGTATGTGAGTGGCGGCACGCCCACTCATATCGAGTACAAGGCGCTACAGGACTACCTGTTTCGCGAGATCGCACGTGAGGCCGGACGGCTCGGCATGGCCGTCCACATTCATTCGTATGAGGGCGGTGGCGGCTTCTATAAAGTGGCGGGAAGCGATCCGCTTTTGCTCGAATCGGCCTTCAACGACTCGACGCTTCGCGGAACGCCATTCGTCATCGTGCACGGTGGTGGCGTCTTTGCCGACCATGCAGGGGCAATGCTCGGAAAGCCGAACGTCTACGTCGACATGTCGCTGATGACGTTGGTGTATTCGCCGACGATGCTGGCCGATATCCTGCGCGGGTGGCTCACGCAGTATCCGGATCACGTGCTCTTTGGCACAGACGCGTTCGTCACGAATGCTGACGCCGGCTGGGAGGTCGCGGCCTGGATCGCGACAACCACGGGCCGACAAGCGCTCGCAATCGCGCTCACGGGCATGATGCGTGATAACGAGATCACGCGAGCGCGCGCCGAGGAGATCGCGACCATGGTGATGCGTGGGAATGCGTCGAAGCTGTACAAGCTCGGGCTACCTGGTTCATGACGAGTTCATCTGGCTGTGAGGGGAGACCATGTCCCAGATCGATTCAGAGAAGATCGGCCGCGATGATCCGCGATACGCTGCGGTAGTCGACAAGCAGTTCAACAAGCGGTTCAAGGCGAACCCCGATTACGTCCGACTGGTGAGCTCGGCCGCTCAGGTGGTCTCGGCGGTCAACGATGCCGTAAGCGAGGGCCGACGTGTCGTCGTGACAGGCGGCGGACATTGCCTCG
>JBDTMO010000151.1:0-9929 GCA_039934235.1 bacterium
TGGTGTGCGGGGTGACCGCCGCGTACTTTGCCGCGCGCGTGATTCGCGGGTTGCTGTTCGGCGTGGCGCCGCACGACCCGGCGACGTTCATTGGTGTTGCGGTGACGATGGCTGTCGTCGGCATAGGCGCGTGTTGGATCCCGGCTCGCCGAGCGGCGCGGATCGATCCCTCGGTCGCGATGCGATCGGCCTGAAACCGTGCGGTTGGTTGTCCGTATTGGTATCCCATACGAGGGCAGCGTTGGACTTGGGGCCTTCGCTGCCGTGCCGTATCCCGCCAACAGGCCCACCTGACCATGCAAGACACCACAGCACCAACCAGAGAGCGCATACAGGCGCTTGACGTGCTTCGCGGCGTTGCAGTCGCAGGCATTCTCATGGCCAACGTGCTGGTTTTCTTCGGCCTGTTCGTCATGCCGGCGCAACGTGCGGCGGCACTGCCGAGCGTGGCCGCGGACAACATCGCGTTGTTCTTCGACAAGGTCTTTGTCGACGGAAAGTTCTACTCGGTGTTCTCGCTGCTGTTTGGAGTCGGGTTTGGTTTACAGCTCGCACGCGGTGGTGATGCGGCGTTGCCGAGGTTCAAGAGGCGGCTGCGCATACTCCTTGGGATTGGCGCGATTCACGCGGTGCTCATCTGGGCTGGCGACATCCTGATGTTGTACGCGATGCTCGGATTCACGATGCCCTGGTTCGCGCGGAAATCCAATCGTGAGCTTCTCAAGTGGGTCGTGGGTTTGCTCGCGGTGCCTACTGCGCTATACGTCGTCGCGCTCTTAGCGTGGATGCTCGTTCCGCATGGCGCGGCGCAAGCGCCAGGCGACATGGGCCCGCCCGCGACGATGCTCGCATACTTCGAACGAATCGGGACCGGTGGCCTCAAAGACGCATTCTTCGGCAACCTCGTCTTCCTGGGCGGACGTTGGGCCGACCTCTTCGCAACAGTGCGATTCCCGAAAGTGCTCGGCATGTTCGTGCTCGGTTTGTGGACGGTGCGCACGGGCATCTCGCAGGCGCCATCCAGCCATCGCGATGTGCTGGTGCGGTGGAGTGTTCTTGGTTGGGGCGTTGGCCTGACGACGAACGTCATTGCGGCGGTCGCGCTCACTCGCTGGCCGTACTTGCCGCCTTCACCGGGAGGCTTGCTGGGCGTGGTGATGCAGGCGGTGGGCGTACCGATGCTTGCGATCGGTTATGCGGCCACTGTGGGATTGCTCGTCGTTGACGGGCACCGTGTTATCGCGGTGTTCGCGCCGGTTGGGCGGATGGCGCTGACGAATTACCTGATGCACTCGCTGATTTGCGTGTGCCTGTCGTACGGGTTTGGGCTGGGGTTGTGGTGGCACACCGGCGCGTCGCGAGCAATGGCCATTGGTGCGGCAATCATCGTCGTGCAGATCCCACTCAGCGCGCTGTGGTTGTCGCGGTTCCGATTCGGGCCGGTGGAGTGGGCGTGGCGTCGGCTCACGTACGGGCGGCCGGTCTAAGATGACGCTCACGTGGCGCTTTAGAACGCGTCAGGCTTGCTGCGACCGCAACGCCAGTATGTCATCACGAAGGAGCGAGCGCAGCGAGCGAGTGTCGGGATCTACCGAACGATCCGCGAAGCAGGCCGAGGTTGGACGAAGAGTAGATCCCGACATTCGCTCCGCTCATGCGGGATGACAGGGGTGGAGGCGTTGCGCTGACCAGTTGCGCTCAGGACGACAGAGATGCCGTGACGCCAGCGTGTTCATGTTCAGGCGGCGTGGCCGATTCATCCATCACGACGACCACCGCGTGCGTGGCACCGTCATCGCGAAGCACAATGCTGCCGTCAGGTGACAGCACGCCGTCGACTGTCACGCTGCTCACCCCCGTGGCGACGTGCGATGGATTCTCCACCGTGATGTGATACGTCGACTTCCCGTGGCGATACTCGATCACGTAGCCATCCCACGACGGAGGAATGCACGGCGCAATCGTCAGCGTGTTACCGCGCTTCGTGAAGCCGAGAATCGCCTCGATGGCCGCGCGATAGCTCCAGCTCGCCGAGCCCGTGTACCACGTCCACCCACCGCGACCAACATGAAGCGCCGCGTCATAGACGTCCGCCGCAATGACGTAGGGCTCGACGGTGTAGCGCTCCGCGTCCGCGCGCGTGCGCGCGTGCGTGAGTGGATTGAGTAGATCATAGAGATGGAACGCGAGGTCTCCGTCGCCCAATCCGGCGGCGGCCAGCACAGTCCAGAGCGCGGCATGCGTGTATTGCGCGCCATTCTCGCGGACGCCGGGCAGATACCCCTTGATATAGCCAGGGTCGTGATCCGTCTTGTCGAACGGAGGCGTCAGCAAGAGGATCATCCGCTCGTCCTCGCGAACGAGACGTTCCGTCACCGACTTCATCGCCGTGCGTGCGCGTTCTGGCTCACCAGCCTCCGAGAGCACCGCCCAACTTTGCGCGATGGAATCGATCTGGCATTCACCCTCGAGTGCGGAGCCGAGCGGGCTGCCGTCGTCGAAGTAAGCGCGGCGATACCACGCACCGTCCCACGCACTTCGCTCGATCGCTGCGGCATACTCGTCGGCGCGATGGCGACAGCGATCCACGACCGCACCGTCATTGCGCGCTTCGGCGTGGCGCGCGAAACGCCGCAACGTCGCGATGAGGAACCACGCAAGCCAGACGCTCTCGCCCTTGCCGCCCACGCCGACACGACTCATGCCATCATTCCAATCACCGGAGCCGATGAGTGGCAGGCCATGATCGCCACGCGTGCACGCCCGATCGAGTGCCCGCACGCAGTGTTCATAGAGCGTCCCGCTCGTTTCGCTTTGCGTGGGGCGATCATAGACCTCATGCTCGTGCGGCTCGAGTTGACGCATTTCGAGATAGGGCGCGCGCTCGTCCCACACGCCTGTGTCGCCACTGACCTTCACGTAGTGATCGGTGACGAACGGCAACCACGCGAGATCATCGGAGAATCGCGTGCGTACCCCTCGGCCGCTGGGCTCGTGCCACCAGTGCTGGACGTCGCCCTCCGTGAACTGTCGTCCTGCTGCACGCAGCAGGTGCGCGCGCGTGACGGACGGCTCTGCATATACAAATGCCATCCCGTCCTGCAACTGATCGCGGAATCCGTAGGCGCCGCTCGACTGGTAGATCGCGGAGCGCGCCCACATGCGACACGCGAGCGCTTGATACAACGACCACCGGTTCACCAGCGCATCAAACTCGTCGGACGGTGTGTCAATGCGAATTGTGCCGAGCCTCGCTGTCCACCGATCGACCGCATGCTGTGATTCGGCGCGCGCATTCTCGGTCGTGCCACACCGCGCGATAATCGCCCGTACTTCATCTTCGCTGCGTGCTGCACCAAGTAGCAGGACGACATCGCGCGTCTCGCCGGGCTGCAACGTGACCGTGCACGACATCGCAGCGCATGGATCAAGCCCCGCACCGATATTTTCGGTGAGCTCGCCGAACGAAAGCGCTGCTGGCGCGGACAAGTCGCCATTGCGCCCGATGAACGCCGTGCGATCGCCAGTGGCACTCGTGACGCGCTCACTGACCCAGGAAAACGCCACCTGGCTGGCGAAATCCTCCCCGAAATAGTTCTGCGCGAAGACAGCGCCCGTCTTGTCATCTCGACGCGTATGCACGTGATCGCGCGTCTGCTCACGATCGGCGCCAAGCGCCCACTCGACATAACTGGTGAGGATGATCTTGCGAGCCGTCGCGCCTTCGTTACGCAGCCTGAGGCGCGAGATCTTTACCGGATCCTCGCTCGGCACACTCAGTGACAACTGGGTTGCGATACCCGCTCGCCCATGCTCGAAGGTCGTCACGCCGGGTGCGTGAATCACGCGATAGGGCGCTGGGCCGTCTTCGTCGTCCTTGGCGGGCCACGGACCCGGCGTTGGACTCCATACATGACCCGTTTCCGCGTCCTGCAAGTAGATGGCTTCGCCGGCCGGATCACTCACCGGATCGTTGTGCCACGGCGTCAGGCGATAGAAGTAGCTATTCTCGACCCACGCGAATCCGCCGCCGCGTTCCGTAATGCAGAAGCCCGCGTTGCGGTTCGCGATGACGTTCGCCCACGGGCCCGGCGGCACATGACTGCCATCGACTTCGATGCGGTAGTCCTGAGAATCCGTGAGCGCGCCGAATCCGTTGCCCTCGTGCAGTGGCGGAAGGACAATCGCATCGCGCACGCGCATGACGGGCGGCACCACCGCCGGCGCGACTTCGTTGGCGGCACGAACGGTCGCCGCGACAACCTCGCCGAGTCCAACGCCATCGCACACGATGTGGATGCTCGCCATGGCGCGCAGCAGCGCGACGTCTTCCGCCGGAAGCACATCGCTGCGACGAATGTAGACGCCAGCGGGCACCTCGAGCATGCCGCCTTCTGTCGACGAAATGACCATCGCGGTCAACTGATCCTGCAACTCCTGGATGTACGACGGCTCCTTCGCGTTGAGGATGATCAGGTCGGCCTTTACACCCTTGGTGCGCCAGTAGTTGTGCGCCACCAACAACTGGCGCACGCTGGGCAGGCCGACATCCGCGCGTATGGTTGCGAGCACGATGGGCCAGTCGCCCGAAATGCCGTGCGCCCACAGCGCCGACTGCGGACGCCTGTTCGCAGCGCGCTCGTGCTGCGGCGCGCGAAGCGCCTCGCGGGGATAGATCAGTGCACCCGCAAGCTCCTGATACAGCGCGGCGGCGTCGGCGGAGACGTTGAGATCGCGAAGCTCGATCTGGGTGACCGTCCACGAGAGGGAGATCGCGCGCTCCGCTGCGCCAAGGTCGTTATGGCGATCGGCGGCGGCGAGCGCTTCGTCGCGCGTGTCGGTTGCGATCGTCGTAAACGCGACGGTGGCGGACCGGCCTGGCTCTAGACGCACGCGCACCCGGAGTGCGGCGATGGGATCGAGCACGGCACCCGCACTATTCGAAAGCGGACCTGACGTATCGAGGGCTTGCGGCGATTGCACCGTTCGACCGCGCCCGATGAACAGCGCCCGATCCGTTTCGCACGTGACCTTCGCGATGGATTCAGGGCCCACAGCGACGACGTGCGCGCACCAGGGACGTTTGTCATTCGACGAGCGCGGACGCCGGCTCGCGAGCACGGCGCATTGGTCGGGGAGCCACTCGGTTTCGACGAAGAGGTTCTGGAACGCCGGATGTGCGCGATCAGCGCCTGCTGAGGTGAGCACCACCTCGCCGTAGCTCGTCAACTCGATTTCCCGCTCGCTCCGCGACCGGTTGGTGACTGTGACGCGACGAATCTCCGTGCGCTCGCGCGGCACGACCACAATTTCGGTGCGCGTTTCGATGCCGCGATCAGTGCGCGTAAACACGGCGCGGTCGGCGGCAAATGAAACGCGATAGTCCTTTGTTGGTGTACGGACTGGCTGATGGGCAGCGGACCACAGCGCCCCGGACACCACGTCCTGCACATAGATCCACTGCCCTGTGGCGTCACGTGTACTATCGGCGCGCCAGCGGAACACGTCCATGTCACCGCTGCGACTGTAGCCACCACCGGCGTTCGTGAGAAGCACACAGTACGACTGCGCCCCGAGCAACCCGACGCGCGGCTCCCGTGTGTGCGGCGTGTCGTACTCGCGCGCGACCGTGCGGGCGCGCGGCGTGCGAACGAGTGGATCAGTGGCGGCGTCGGACTGCGCAGACCGAGTGGTGTAGCGGCGCGGCACGCGTTCGTCGAGCAGGAGCGCTGCGGCGCGCACGGCGGGATCGCCAAAGAACCGTCGCTGCCAGATGCCCTGCCCGCGCTCGAGATCGAGCGCGTTGTGCAACGCGATGATCGTCATGCCGACATGGTGCGCCATCGACGTACGCACGATCGCCGGACCTGACACGTCATCGGGCCGCGTGTAATCGAGCGCGTCGTAAAAGCCATAGGGACCAACCGCGCCGATGCGTTCGAGCGCCGCCAAGTTGCGCAAGGCTTCGTGCGGAGACACGGCGAGCGCCAGTGCCGACGCATAGGGCGCGACGACAAGCTCGCTGCCCAACCCGCGTTTGAGCGCGAGATCGGGCACACCGAATGCGCGATACTGATATGTCTCATGACGGTCGCGCAGGTTGTACGCGCACTCTGAAATACCCCACGGCACGCCGCGCGCGTGTCCATACGCAATGTGCCGGCGCACGGCGGCCTGATGCGTCTGGTCGAGCAGCGAGAATGGACGCGACGGCATGACGAGCAGCGGCATCAGGTACTCGAACATGCTGCCGCTCCACGACACCAGCGCCGTACCAGACTCCGTCGTTGTCAGCGAGCGGCCGAGATGGAACCAGTGCTCGGCGGGGACGTCATCCTTCGCCACGGCGATGAAGCTCGCCAGCCGTGCTTCTGATGCGAGCAAGTCGTATGTCGCTGGATCGAGCCTGCCGGTGCGCGCGTCGTAGCCAATGGAGAACAGTCGTCGCTGCTCATCGTAGAACAGCGTAAAGTCCATCGCCATGGCCAGCGTCCGCGCCCGGCGAGCAATCTCCATGAGGCGCAACTCGTCGGCGCGTTCTTCCTGCACGAGTGCCTCGCACGCTGCGGAGAGTGCGACGAGATGGCCGGCGAAATTGCCGGAGTCGACCGCGGACAGGTACGGTGGGTCGAGCACACGGAGGTCGTGCAGGTCGTACCAGTTCATCAAGTGTCCGCGCACCTTCGCCATCCTGTCGACGGAATCGAGCGCGCGCTCGAGGCGGAGGAGCATGTCTTCCGCCGTGATGAACCCGAGGTCGTTTGCGGAGACCGTCGCGAGGAGTTGGAGTCCAATGTTGGTCGGCGACGTGCGCGTGGCCACGATGGGTTGCGGCGTCTCCTGGAAGTTGTCCGGAACGAGCCAGTGCGTGCTCTCGTCGGCGAAGTGGTCGATGAACAACCAGTGCGAATGCGCGAGACGCAGGGCCACTTCGCGTTCGGACGGCGTGAGATCGAGGTCGGCGCGAACGATTGGTTGGCTGAGCCGATACGCAATTTCCGGGGCGATGATCCAGCTGAGCGACAACAGCGCCAACAACGTCCAACTCCCGATTCCGTCGTGCCGCGCGACGGAGGCGTTCACCGCGGCGCCGATTGCCACGATGGCCAAGGCGACGGCTGGCCACATGCGGCGCCACACCATGCGGCGTCCACCGACGCTCGACTGCTCGACCTGCGACGCCGTCTGCCACTCGAGCAAGCGGCGGTGCGATACGAACACGCGATACATCGTGCGCACAATCGCGTCGCCGCAGACGAGTGCCTGATGCGGTAACATGACGACGCCGAGCGCGAACTGCTGCGCAGAGAGCGATGCGTCGTGCAGGAGTGCGGCGTAATACGGCGTCCACGATTCGCCGCGCGGGGGACGAAGCATGGCGACGACAAGCGGAATGGCCCACGGTGCTGCCATCGCGGCCAGGACATAGAGCGCCCACGCCACGCCGGCGTTCGGCAAGCTCGTCCAGCCAGCGATAAGCCACGCGAACAGCACGATGTGAGAAATGCTGCGCCGCATGTTGTCGACGATCTTCCACCGCGACACCGAGGTGAGCGGATTGATCGTGCGTCCGTTGATTCCCGGCACTTCGTCGAACAGCCATGGTGCAAGCTGCCAGTCACCGCGAATCCATCTGTGCAGCCTGCGCGTGGCGGTGAGATAGCGCGCCGGATAGTCGTCGAACACCTCGATGTCCGTGACGAGGCCCGCACGCGCAAATGATCCTTCAATGAGATCGTGACTCAGCAGCGCGTTTGGCGGAAAGCGTCCCGCCGTCGCGCGAGCGAACACCGCGACATCGTAAATCCCCTTTCCTGTAAACGTCCCCTCGGCGAACAGGTCCTGATAGACGTCCGACACAGCGGTCGTGTACGGATCGACGCCGGGATGCCCGGCAAAGATGACGGAGTAGTGCGTGCCGTTCGCGCTCGCGAGTGATACGCTCACTCGCGGTTGCAGGATGGCATAGCCCTTGACGACCCGTCCGACGTCGTCGTCGTACACGGCGCGATTGAGCGGATGCGCCATCGTGCCGATGAGCGCTGTCGCGGCATCGCGCGGCAAGACCGTGTCGGAGTCGAGCGTAATGACATACCGCACTCCGTGCAGCCACTCCGTGTCCCCCTCGACGATCGAGAACGCGCCGTCGTCCTCGCCGAGCACGTAGGCATTGAACTGTACGAGCTTCCCGCGCTTGCGTTCCCATCCCATCCAGATTCCGTCTGCCGCATTCAGGCGGCGCGGACGGTGAAACAGGTAGAAGGGTGCGCTCGCTGTTTCGCCGTCCGCTGCGTACGACGCGTTGAGTACGCGCACTCCGTCCACGGCCGTTTCCACAATCGCGTCGTCGCCGGGCTGCGACTCGGCATCGGCGTCGAGGAAGTCTCCGAGAATGGCAAAGCGGACTTCGGGATCGCGATTCGCCAGGTACTGCGCCTCGAGATGCTGGAGCGCCTCCTCCACCGCTTCGGGACTGCCCAGCAGGATGGGAACGACGACGATACCCCGCTGCGCGGGTGGCACACCGTCCTTGTACGCCATGCGCGGGAGGCGGTCGGGGGGGAGCAGCAGCGTGACGAGTTGGTTCACGACTGCAACCGCTGCATCGGCGGCCGGAGATATCGCGAGGAGCACGGCGGCCAGAACGCCGATCGTGACCGCACCTTCGACGGGATCGAGGAGCAGTGCCAGCGCGACGGCAACGCTCAATGCCAGCGCGCCGAAATAGAAGAGGCTCGGCGCATCCTTCGCAGCGCGATAGGCGCGCTCTCGAATGCCGGGACGATAGCCCAGCGTTGCTTCGAGCGCGCTGCGTCCTTCGTCGATGAGGTGATAGCCGACGTGCGCAGCGCGCGCGCTTCCGCCAAGCGATCGTTCCGCTGCCGCGGCGGCCTGGATGGCGGCGGCCGCCACGTCATGTTCCGGCAATTCGGCGCGCCGCGAAATGTGTTCGACGATGTGTCGATAGCGGTCACGCGTCTGGAATGTCATTCCGCCGTACACGCCGCCCGGATCGCGCCGCAACACGGACTCCGTGGCACTGGCCGTCTCGACAAATTCCGACCAGTCGATACTGCCAACCTTGCGCAGGCTCGCGATGCTGTTGGCCATCACGAGCTGCGTGACCGCGAGGTGCTGCGTCGAGCGCTGTACGGCTTCTTCGACGCTCATGACCTCGTCGCCAATCCACTGCTCGAGCCACAGCAACGGCGTGAAATCCGCACGACGGCTGCGAATCTGCTGGAGAAAGCGCGTGAGGAACGCCGGCGTCAGACGCGGCGGGTGGTGAATGAAGTCCTCGAGCACGCGCGCGAGCGCCTTGGCGCCGATGTCTTCCGCGTTGAGCAACCGAGTCACCCAACGATCCGCTTCCTCGGTATCGTCGACGTCGGCGGCCGCACGCAGCGACATGTGCCGCACATTTTCCAGGAAGCCCATGCGCAGCATTGCCGGCATGGCCCACAGCTCACCCATGGTGAGCGGCGTGATGCGCTGATACTGCTCGAGCATCAATTCGAGCAGTGTGTTGTCGAGTCGACCGTCCGTGTGCGCGATGAGCTCGATGGCGATTTCATACACGCGTGGATAGCCAGCGAACGCGCCCGGGCCGGCCAGCTTTGGTAGCTCGTGGTAGTAGTCGCTCGGCAGCGTGGCGCGAACTTCCTGCACTTGCTCGAGCACGACGTAGAAATTGTCGAGCAGCCATTCGCCGGCGGGACTGATCTCGACGCCTTCGGCAGCGACGCGCGCGAGCGTTGCGTGCACCTCACGAAGCACGCGCTCCGTCGCGACAAGGCGCGACAAGAGCGGCCCCTTGCCACGAGGCCGGATACTGAAGGGTATGTCGACGATGCGTTGCGATCGAGCGAGATGGCGATGTTCGCCGCATGGCAGGCGATGTCGAACCACTCGCGCGATCCGAATTCCCG
>JBDTMO010000152.1:0-9886 GCA_039934235.1 bacterium
TTTGCGACGTACAGCGCGTCGTCGGCGGACCGCACGAGATCGTCACTCTGCTCGATCTTTGGGTGGGGCCACCCGGCGACGCCAAAGCTCGACGTGCGCGTGAGGGTCCCGCCCGGGAAGGTGAATGTATGCCGCTCAATCCGTTTTCGCACCCTATCGCCGAAGGTCACGGCGGCGTCGAGGACCGTGCCGGGAAGGAGCAGCATGAACTCCTCGCCGCCATACCGGCCGACGCGATCGATCTCGCGCGCTTCCTCTCGCAGGATGGCCGCGAGTTGCTTCAGTACCTCGTCGCCAGCCTGATGTCCGTACGTGTCGTTGACGCTCTTGAACTTGTCCAGGTCGCACATCACGAGCGAAAACGGTTCGTTGAGCCGCTTGGCGTGCGAGAACATTTCGTCGATGCGTTCATTCAGATGGCGCCGGTTATCGAGCCCAGTGAGCGCATCCGTCTGCGACATGTACGTGAGCCGTTCGTTCGCCTCGAGCAACTCCTTTTCGCGCTCTTCCAGCGCTTCCTGCAGGCGCTTGATGCGCAGCATCGACCGCAGCCGCGCTTTCAGTTCAGGAAAATCGATTGGCTTGGTGATGTAGTCGTCGGCGCCAGCCTCGAGCCCTTCCACCTTGCTGTCCGTGGAATCGAGTGCCGTCTGCATGATGATCGGGATGAACGGCAGCTTCGTGTTGCCCTTGATGCGCCGAGCGACCTCGTTGCCGTCCATCTCCGGCATCATGACGTCGAGCAGGATGAGATCGGGAGGCGTTGCCTCGACGTACTTGATCGCGTCGGGGCCGTTGTAGGCAGAGGCCGTTCTGTAGCCCCAGCTCTCGAGCCGGACCTTCAGCACCTCGATGTTGTCCTCGTGATCATCGACCACCAGGATGCACGAGACTTCATTGGGACGATCCGGCATTGTGGGACCTTCAGCCCGCGTTCCGTGCAACGTCCTTGCCGAGGAACCGCTGGACTTCGGCGACGACGGCCCGAGGCTCGCACGGCTTGGCCAGATAGCCGTCACACCCGACTTCCATCGCCTTTTCGCGATCAGACGCTAACGCGTGGGCGGTGAGCGCGATGATTGGGATGTCGCGCGTGGCGGGGTCATGCTTGAGAACCTGCGTCGCCTCCCACCCGTCGATGATCGGGATGGAGATATCCATCAGGATCAGGTCGGGTTTTTCCGAGCGCGCCTTTGCGATGCCCTCTTCGCCATTCAGCGCCTCGATCACCTCGTAGCCGTAATGGCGGAGGATCGTGGAATAGACGATGCGGTTATCCTCGTTGTCCTCGACGAGCAGGACCGTCTTTCCGTTCATAGCCATATATGGCCTCACACCGCGTTCACGTGAAAACATCGACTTTTGCGCCGCAGGGGAGCGACGTCATGCCCAAGTGCTCGACACGACGAACGATCCCAGGGGAGCGAGCGGCCGATGGGTGTTCGTCGTGGCACGGCGAGAGTTCGATTCACCAACCTTGAGCTCGGATCGCAATTTCCAAACCACGCGCACCTTCAACGACTACGACCATGTCTTACGCCGGACCCGTTCGAACTCGCGGCGCCTCTCAAGTGGCGCCAACCAAAACCATCGTACCCGTTTCCGAGCACGAAACTGACTGGCGTCAGGTCGTTGTGTTTGGCGCCGGCCTGGCACTTGGGCTGGCCGTTGGCGCGGGCGTCGCACTCCTCACCGCACCGCAAGCTGGGGACGAAACCCGCGCCTATCTCCGGCGCAGGGCCGGCCGGACGTCGCGCGCTGTCGGCCGCCGCGGTCGCGACGCCTGGGCAGACCTCCGCGACGAACTAAGCGGAATGACCAGGGCGATTCGCAGGCGCAAGGTGCGGCGAGCCGCCGCGCGGGACCTCGAACGAGAGTCGGCCGCCGACTAAAAGGACAGGTCGTCCTGAGCTCTGCTCAGGACGACCTGCCATTCCTCTCGCCGACAACGCTAGCGTACGTCCTTGATCTCCTCGGCAGCCTCGGCCTGGTACTTCTTGTCGTTGTATTCGGTGACGGCACCCTTGATGACCGCGTCATACTGCTCACGCGCCTTTTCCTTGTTGTCGCGCGCCTTGTACACCCGCGCGAGATCGAGGTGATGGATGAGACGATTCGGATCGACCGCCACCGACTCTTCCATGAAGCGCTGCGCATCATCCCAAGTGGCTGAGTCAAAGATTTTCCCCCCGAGGAACGTCTTGGCCATAAAGCGCGTGATGCCGCTAAGCCGGAGAACTTCATAGTTCCACTTGCCCATTACGTGCAGGGCCGCCGGATGCTTTGGATTGATCTTGAGCGCCTCGAGCGCCGTGGCGCGAACGTCTCCCGCGTACTTGACCTGGTCTTTCTTGCCAAGCGAAAGGGCTTTCCTCCCAAGAGCGCGCGACAGTTGCGCGTGTCCTTCCGCGTCGGCGGGATTCGCCTCCACTGCGCGCCGTGCATATTGTTCAGCGGCAGCATACAACCGCTCGCGTTCCTTGTCGTCGGGATTGTATTCGCCGACATCCACGGCCTCACGCGTCGCCTTCCACAGCGCCTCGTAAGACTTTGGATCGACCTTGGCGGCTTCCTCATAGTGATGGAGCGCGCCAGGTGCATTCATCGCGAGATGATCCTTGTCGCCCAGCGCAATGTGCTCAGCCGCTGTCTGTGCGACGACCAGCGCCGGTGCGAGCGCGAGCGACGCGAATGCCAGCGCGCTGACAAGGCGGCGTGAGGCCGCAAGAGATATGAACATGAAAAGAGACTCCATGATGCTGGTGGACGAGCCAACGCAGTGCTCGACAGTGGGAACACAACGACGAAAGCAACGGCAGAGCCCGGTGATACGCTCCCGCCATAATAGACATACCCCAGAGACCGCTCAATGCTCGCGCTAAGACTGATCGAACGCAAACGCGACGGCGGACACATCGAGCCCGGCGAGTGGCGCGCGTTGGCCAACGCCTACGCGGCTGGCCATGTCCCCGACTATCAAATGGCGTCTTTTCTCATGGCCTGCTTTCTTCGCGGGCTCGATCGCGGCGAGACGCACGCGCTCACCGACGCGATGCTGCGGAGCGGCCACGAACTCGATCTCGACTACCTCGAACGCCCGCGAATCGACAAACATTCCACGGGCGGCGTCGGGGACAAGGTGTCGATCATCCTGGCACCGCTCATCGCTTCGCTGGGCATCGCCGTTCCGATGATGTCGGGGCGAGGGCTCGGTCACACGGGCGGCACACTCGACAAGCTCGAAGCCATTCCGGGATTCGAAACGAACCTCACGCTCGACGCGGCGGTCAAGCAACTCGAAAAGCTCAACTGCGCGCTCTTCGGCCAGACGAGTGAAATTGCTCCGGCCGACAGGAAGATGTACGCGCTCCGCGACGCGACGGGGACGGTGGAATCAATTCCGCTCATTGCCGCGAGCATCATGAGCAAGAAGCTCGCGGAGGGACTCACCGGGCTTGTGCTCGACGTGAAACGTGGATCAGGAGCGTTCCTCCCCGATATCGAGCGCGGTCTCGAACTGGCGCGGACGATGATCGACCTTGGCTCCGATCATCAATGCCCGGTCGTTGTGCTCATTACCGCAATGGACCGCCCGCTTGGCCGTGCCTGCGGCAACGCACTCGAAGTCGAAGAAGCGATTCTCGCGCTCCGCGGCGAGGGTCCGGCCGACCTGATGCACGTGACGTATGCACTGGGCGCCGAGATGCTGATGCTGGCGAAATGCGTGGATGATCGCGCCGAGGCGCATCGCCTCATGGAGCGCGCGATCGCCACGGGTCGCGCTGCCGAGCATTTCCAGCGCATCATTGAAGCGCAAGGCGGCAACCCTGGTGTGGTGGACGATCCATCCGTCCTGCCACAGGCGTCGGAGGTTGAGATTTTCACCGCGCCGCGTCGCGGGTTCGTCTCGCGAGTCGAGCCGCGCACGATTGGTCGCGGCATCGCGGCGCTCGGCGGTGGTCGCACGACGATGGAGGACAAGCTCGACCTTTCAGTCGGTTTCGTCATCACTGCGCGACCTGGTGATTGGGTGGAGCAGGGTGAGGCAATCGCCACGATTTTTGCGCGAGATCGTGCCGGCATTGCCAGTGGCCGCGCGACGCTGCGATCGGCAATTACCCTGGCCGACGAAGCCGAGTTGCCATTGCCACTGGTGTCGCATCGTGTGAGTGCCGCAGGGGTTGAAGTCCTCGAAAACACCTAGCACGTTGTGATCGTACGCCACTCAATCAACGTTGAGGTCCTGATGCCCCCGAAAATTGCCAAGCTCGCTGGACTCGGCGCATTTGCCGCGTGTGGTGGGATTGCCGCGCTGTATGTCCTCTTCGTCTACATCACGCGTCCGACAGCGAGCGCCGGTCTCGATCCAACTCAGCGTTTCGTCTCCTGGTTTACCGTTGCCGGCGTGCTCCTCGCGTTGCTTGGTGTGCATGTGGTGATCGGCCGCCAACTCTTCCTGCTCTCGAAGGGCGAGGCGACACGCGTGTAGGCTCTGGCGCCTATCGCGGCGCGCCGAACACCTGCGCGTAAAACCGGCGCCCGTTTTTCGCGGTCGCAGCGCCCGCGCCCATCTCGGTAAAGTGCGTCGACACGATGTTTGCGCGATGTTCTGGAGAAGCCATCCAGCCGGCCACGACGGCCGCGGCCGACGGATGGCCTTCCGCGACGTTTTCCCCCGCGGAGTTCCGCACGAGCGCCGCCAACCCCGACGTTTTTCGCTCGGTGTTGGTGAGGACAACGATTTCTTCGCCGATGGCAGTGGGCGTCGACACAGCTGTGGCGCGCCATGCGCTCGGTTCATCCGATTTCGATGTCGCGAACGTCGAGCACGCGAGCGTGAGCGAGATGATGTGGGGCCGCAGGCTCATCATCGTGCTGGTGTGTGAAGACCGGCTCCGTCCGGCATGGCCGCTTCGCGACGAGACACTCTCGTCTACTCCGGGCAGGGCGATTGGTTTCGGCGAATACCAGGTAAATGACCCAGATGGAACGATACGTGCCCCTATTGGCAGGATATGGAAAGCAGACATGTCGCGAATCACGGGGACCGCAGTCTGATGGAAGACGAACGCGAGGTGGACGCAGCAAGGGAGCAGTTCCGCGCAGCGTTGCTCCTGTCGCACAAGACGCGCGATAGCATCGGCAACGTGGAGGCGGCGGCTGCGCATTTCTGCCAGGCCTTGCGCCGCGAAGGCATCTCGCCGGAACGCATGCTCATTGACGCGAAGCAGGTGATCGAAGACGTCATCGACGGTGACAACCGTCCACTCGCGGAGAAGGCGGTGCTGAGTTGCATTCAGCACTACTATCGCGCGTAGCATGCCGGTGATCCGTATCACGGCATTCCGGGCGTACGGCGTCCATCGTTAGCAATGCGGACCGACGACGGTTTCGTGCACGCGTGGACCATTCGAGCAGAGATCGACGCGTCGTTGTGGCGCCCGATGCGGGACGACATGATTCTCGTCCTGCGTGCAGCGAGTCGCCAGCTGGAGCGCAACCGACCTGACGACGCGCTCGCTGTGTTGCGCGGCCCGGAAGGCCTTGGACACTTGCAAATCCAATCCGACGCAATCGCGTTCAACGGCAACGCGTTCCTTGGTCAGGCCGGTGATGCGTTCGCGATCGAACGCGACGCGCGTGAAGGCATCATTGCACGGGCAGGGAGCGGTGGTGCCCGGCGTGCCATTCGTCGGTGTGACACGCGCGGCCAACCGTATGACCTCGCCGTATGCGCGTCGCTGCTGGTGCTGCTTCGGCATCTTGGCGCCGAGTCGCGCGTGGGCACGTCCGGCACGTTGCGGAACGAATGGTCTCGCGCCGCGCTACTCGTGCGCGGGGCGCTTGGCGACTACGGACAGCTGGTGCAAACAGAGAGGGGGCTGCTGCGTTGGGTTGACGCTCCGGCCCGCACACGCGAGCGCGAACGATCGAGCGCGTGCGTCGCGCTACGCACTAGCGAACGCGCGAGCTTAGGGCCGCTTTCACACGTGCGCGAAGGTCAGCGAGATCGATGGGCTTGGTGATGTAGCCGTCCGCGCCAGTACTGAGGCCATGCATCCGCGAGTTTCGGTCGTCCAGCGCGGTCAGGAGGATTATCAGGATGTCCTGCGTCGCCGCGTTGCGCTTGAGGCGCGCGGCGACCATGTACCCGTCCATGCCTGGCATCATCACGTCGAGCAGGATGAGGTCTGGCGGCTGCAGTGCCACCACCGCCAGCGCCTGCTCGCCACTGGCCGCCGTCTCGAGGACGTAACCCTCCGACGCGAGCATGACCTCGAGCAACTGCCTGTTGTTCGGTTCGTCATCGACAATCAGGACGCGTGCAGGTCGATCGAGGACGTCCGGACTCTGACTCATGGCCTTGGCCTCATTCTCTACGCGCCGCCATCAGCTGCGCCGAGATGGTGGCTAGGAACTCTCGATAGGCCAGCGGTTTTGCAATGTAGCCGTCGCAGCCCGCGGCGCGAATGCGTTCTTCATCGCCCTTCATGGCGAGGGCCGTCAACGCAACGACCGGAATAGCGCGGGTCGCGTCATCCCGTTTCAGCACCCCCGTGGCTTCGAGGCCATCCATGCCGGGTAGTTGAATGTCCATCAGGATGAGGTCTGGGCGCTCATCGCGCGCAAGCATGAGCCCCGCTTCTGCATCCGTCGCGGCGAGCACTGAGTGCCCCGCAGATTGCAGCAGGAAGGTCGCCAGCGTCATGTTGGCGGGATTGTCCTCGATAACGAGCACTCGGGCCATGATCAGGCTGGTACCGGACGCCCGGACATGGCGCGACGGACCTCGCCAATGAAACGTTCACGATCGAAGTCGGCCTTCTCCATGATGGACATGACGTAGCCGTTGAGCTTCACGCGGTCTTCGAAGGTGATGTGCTTCGCCGTCACGACGAGCACCGGAATGCGCGCCGTGTCTGCCTGTTCCTGAAGCGCCGTCACCACGTCGAACCCGTTCACATCGGGCATCATGAGGTCGAGGACGATCAGGTCTGGTAATTCGCGGCGCGCCGCGTCGATGGCTTCGCGGCCACCGTACGCGCGCAAGACCGTACTCGCCAACCCCTGAATGCGCAGCGCGATGAGTTCCACGGCCTTGGGCTCGTCATCAACGACGAGAATCTTGAGCGTTTGATCCTGCCCCAGCGGGAACAAGCCGAGCCCAACCAACGCATCGTACAACTCCTGCCGTGAGATCGGCTTCTGCATGACCGCCGCCGCACCGAGGGAGAAACCCTTGCTCGCGTCGGCGACAATGGAGATGATCACGACAGGAATGCGGCTCAATTCCGGAATCTGCTTGAGGCGTGCGAGGAGGTCCCAGCCCTCCATGTTGGGTAGCATGACGTCGAGCGTGATCAGGGTCAGGGGCTGTCGGCTCGCGAGCTCGAGCGCGCTCTTTGCCGAGGTGGCATGCAGCACCATGAAGCCCTCCGCTTCGAGTTGCACCCGGATCAGGTCTGCAGACTTGAAGTCGTCTTCCACGACGAGCGCAGTCCGTGTTCCGGCGAATGCCTCCACGGGAACGGCGTCCAGCATCCTGACAGGGGTGTGCGTCTGGTTCTCGACGGCGCGGAGCGGCAACCAGACCGTGAAACAGGAACCCTTGCCGACTTCACTTTCAACAGCGACTGCTCCGCCGTGCAGCTCCGCGAGCTGCTTCACCATTGCGAGGCCAAGTCCAGTGCCCTCGAATTTGCGCGCCAAGCCGCTGTCGATCTGGCTGAAGGGCTTGAACAGTCGCTCTAGACCCTCGGGTGAAATGCCGATCCCTGTATCCGTGACGGTGATCTCGAGGAACTCCTCAAAATCACTCTCGGCCAACGGGAAGGTGCGACCCATGCAGTCCGCCGCGAGCTGGCTCACCGCCTCTCGGGGAACGCGTGACGCATGCAACGTCACGTCACCGCCCTCCACCGCAAACTTGACCGCGTTCGACAGCAGGTTGTACACGATCTGCTTCACCTTTCGCGCGTCCGCATGAACGGTGCCGATTTCATTCTGCGACTTCATGCTCAGCCGAATTCGACGAACGGCCGCTTTCTCCCGGATGATGGACAGGCTGTTCGCGAACAGTGAAGGCACATCCACCGGTTCCACGTCCAGCGTCATCTTGCCGGCTTCCACCTTGGAGAGGTCGAGGATGTCGTTGATCAGCGACAGGAGATGCTTGCCACTGCTGAAGATGTCGCTGATGAACCCTCGCTGCTGATCCGTCATCTCGCCCATCATGCCGTCCTTGAGGACCTCGGAGAAGCCGATGATCGCGTGGAGCGGGGTGCGCAGCTCGTGTGACATGTTCGCCAGAAACTCCGACTTCATCCGGCTCGCGTCTTCCAGCTCGACGTTCTTCTGCTGCAGCGCCTGCTCGATGCGCTTGAGGTCTGTCATGTCGCGCGCGGATGCGAACACCCCCTGCAACCGGCGATCGCGATCGTGGAACGTCGTCGCGTTGTACGACACGACGGTGAGCTTGCCGTCCCGCGCGCGCGCGGTGAGCTCGTAGTTCGTGACCTTGCCCTCGTTGAGCACGCGGTTGATGCCCGCCTCGGCGCGGCTCGAATCGGTGAAGTAGTTCTTGAACGGTGCGCCAATCAACTCGTCACGTGTGCATCCCGTGAGCGCCTCGGTCTGCTTGTTGACATCGGTGATGATTCCGCGCGGGTCGGTGGTCATCAGCGCATCGATGTTCGATTCGATGAGCGACCGCGTATAGAAATGCTGGTCGCGGAGACGCTGGTCCAGCTTCATGCGCTCTTCTTCGATCTGCTTGCGCGCCGTATTGTCGGTGCCGATGAGCAAGTATCCGATGATGGCATCCTGCGCATCGCGCAGTGCTGTAACGGACACCACGGCGGGAAAGCGCGACCTGTCTTTCCTGATGTACGTGAGTTCGTAAATGTCCTCGATGCCGCGCGACGCCTTGAATACCAATGCTTCGAATCCCGGCGTAATCGGGGTCCCAAGCGCCTGGCTGAGCGCCGTCGCGCGCGCGATGACTTCCTGCGGATCGGAGATGTCGGCCGGCGTAATCTTGTTCATCACCTCAGCGGCCGTATACCCCAGCATTCGTTCTGCGCCGACGTTGAAGATCTGGATGACGCCTTTTGCGTCTGTCGCAATGCTCGAAAAGTTGGCGCTGTTGAAGATGGCACTCTGGAGCGCGCCGGCCTTGAGCAGCGCTTCTTCGGCGCGCTTGCGGGCCGTATTGTCGGTACCAATGAGCAAGTACCCGATGATCGCACCCGGTGCATCGCGCAGGGCTGTAACGGACACCACGGCAGGAAACCGGCTTCCGTCCTTGCGGAAGTACGTGAGCTCGTAAATGTCCTCGATGCCGCGCGACGCCTTGAACACCAACGCTTCGAAGCCTGGCGTAATCGGGGTGCCGAGTTCCACGCTCAGCGCCTTGGCGCGCGCGATGAGTTCCTGTGGATCGGAAATATCGGCGGGCGTGATCATGTTCACGACGTCGGCGGCCGTGTAGCCCAGCATACGCTCGGCGCCGACGTTGAAAATCTGGATGACGCCTTTCGCGTCCGTGGCGATACTGGAGAAGTTGGCGCTGTTGAAGATGGCGCTCTGAAGCGCGCCGGTTTTCAGGAGCGCTTCTGCATGCCGCACGTCGATACTGACGTCGGCGCTTTCACCACTAGCCTTGTCTGGGGTCACGTTGCTCTCCGGCTTCGCCCTGTCCCGATCCTGACGCTCGAGCGCGTGCCGTCAGCACTGACTCAACCGATCGCGAGAGCTGGACGGAGGGGATGCCAGCTTGCGTCGGCCAACGATGAGGACGGTGAGTGCAAGATTCTCTCCATACGTCCGGTTTCGTACGTCACAGGATCCATTGGACGGCGAGGCCGAAAAGCACGCCCGCGACGAT
>JBDTMO010000153.1:0-9845 GCA_039934235.1 bacterium
AGTCCCGTGCCATCCTGGCGGACGCGGGCCAGCGCGCCGCCGTGGCGCGTGATCGTTGTGCCGTCCTTTCCAGTCGCGTTCAGGAAGCCGTAGTCGCCGACGGCGATGTAGATCCAGCCGTCTGGGCCCAGCGTGATGTTGTTCGTTGCATGATCCGAGCTGCGGACGTCGAGCGAGAAGCCAATGTTCTTGACGAGATCGTCGGACTGGTCTGCGATACCATCACCGTCCGTGTCGCGGTATGCCGTGAGGTTCGGCGGGTGGAGCACGTAAACGGTCTTGCCGTCGGCGACGATGCCGCGCGGGCTATCGACGTCGATGAACGTCGTGTACGTGTCGGCTCGGCCGTCGCCGTCAGAGTCGACCAGCCGCATGACACGGCCGCGTCCCTTTACGGCGCCCTGCGCGAGGTTCAAGTCGACTCCGACGTACACCGACCCATCGGGCGACGGAGCGACGGCAGTCGGGTACATCGCGAAGGGCGGCCCTGCGAACACGGTCATTGCGAAGCCGCTGGGCGCCTTTATCTCCGCGAGCACCTTTCGCTCGTACGCCGTGTCACGCGCGATGGTCCCACGCTTTGGCAGTTGTGGGCCGGTTCCGGTGTTGGGCGGGCCGCCGAACTGCGCGAGCGCCGGAGACCCAATCGCGGCGACGAGGGAAAGCGCCATCACAAAGCTCGGAAGGGCGCGCAGCGGGCGAAAGGCACATTCAGGCGTCACGTTTGGACCCTCGTTTTATCGTTGACAGCGGCGGCAACCCCGCGGCAAAGCGACCGTGGTGTGTGGCCGGCAAGTTCATGATAGTGCTGTGGCGTGATCACGGAAGTCATGGCGGCCACTACCATCCGCATCGCCTCGCTCGACAGCCTGCCCGTCTGAGAGGAAACGCTACGGCCGAGACGCCGTGAGCCGATCCACGTAGTACACCGCATCGAACGCTGACCGAGCGGTGACGATCATCACCGTGGTCTCGTTCGCTCGTAACGTGTGCCGCTCCGACAGCCAACCCATCGCGCCACCGTCCGTGCCTCGAAGATCGAGCAGGAATCGTGGCACGCCAACCTGCGACAGCGCGTCGTCCACATCTGCCGTGCCCTTCACGGAAGGTGCAACGCCACTCGTTCCACCGATGACAACGAGATCGCGCCCGAGTGCCGAGCGAAGATACTTGCCCATCGCCGCCGGTGGTTGCGTGTATGCGCTCCAAATGCCGCCTTCGACGGACGAATTCATCACGTGTCCGTTGTGCGCGAAGATGACGAGTCTCCCCGCCGATCCCCCGCGCTCCAGCGCCCATCTGACGTTCTCGGCCATTCCTGAATCGCGCGCCTGGGACTCACGAAAGGCGTCGGGCGGAATATCTGGTGACGGCGACATTGGCGGCGAGACGTCCAGCATGCGATGCACCTGCTGCGCGACGATGACGCGATGCAGCATCCATTCGTAGTCCTCGTCCGAGCTTGCATCGACGAGTTTACGCTTCGCGCTCCGCAGAGCATCCGAAAGCTGCGCGAGTCCAGCAGCCAGTCGCGCTCGGTCGGACGACGAGAGCTTATCGTACGTGTACGATGAGAAGCGTCCGAGATATTGATCGAGCGAAACGTGCGCCGCAGATGCCGCCGCCGAGTCAGTGCGCGTGAGGTAGGCGAGCACCGAATCGATACCGTTGCGGGCATTGGGAAAGGCGCCGTTCGCCGCGCCGCTCAGGTCGAAACCATAAAAGTGAACCTTGCGCGTGTGCGTCGGGTCGGCGTTCCAGTTGTGCAGCCATTCTATCAGCGCTGCGTTCTCGCCGAAGTTGCCGAAGCCCCACGAGAGTCCGTCGCGCGTGATGGAGCGTGCGTCGCCAGGTCCGCCAGCGATGTAGCGTGCGACCGAGTGCGATTCGGAAAACCCGGTCTCGATCGCGACGGCCGTGAAGCCCATGTGCTCGACGAGGTACTGCACGAGGCGGTTTCGGAGTGCGAGCGGTTCGTGCGCACCGTGAGTCGGCTCGCCAATTGCGACCACGCGCGCCGAGCCGACGAGGGAATCAAGGGGCGAGAGGTCGTTTACGTCGCCGCCGGCTTCAATGGTGCGGAGTGGGATTGCATGAGCCGCTGCCCATGTGGTGAACGCGTGGCTTTGCGCGAGCAAGACGCGCGGCGTGGATGTGCTGGTTGTTGCGACTATCAGTGCTACGACGCGGAGGTAGCGATTCATCGCGCGAAATGTGCTGGCATCATCCTGGTGTCGGGAGTTGGAAGTTGCCGGATCGTTCTATTTGCACGATGTCGGGTGCCTGTGTCCAGCGGTTAGCACGCTGGCCCGTGTCGCTGTCAAATAGAACGACCGCGTGTATATCATGTGATGGAAGGCTTGATCAACCACCGCCGACGGAGATCTCTTCTGATGCGTATCACGCAGTACGTCGCGCTCGTCGCGCTCACCTTTAGCACCGTCGCCGGCGCCCAGCAGGGGCGGAAAACTCATCTACAGCTTCGACATGAAAGTGGCCGGTAAGTCGGGCATCGACGAGGTCAACATCGATGCGCTCTCCGGCAAGCTCGTGAGTCACGAGCACGAGAGCCCAGCTGCCGAGAAGGCGGAGGCGAGGGCCGATGCGAAGGCGGCGAAGGCAAAGCCGTAGCCGAGAGGTTCATCGTGTGAATTCCTTGATCGCCTCTTGAGGCACCGCCACAACGGCATCAGGATCCTCTACTTCGACCACCAGCCGTTTGCAATCTTCGTGGTCCAGCTCGATGACGATGGGGCTTCGCCGAATCATGATCGTACGCACAAAACTCGTTCTGTCGAATTCGCGGCGGGTGCTCTCTCTCGCGTCGTTCTGCGCAATGTCTGCCTCCGCCGGAAGGTTGTCCGCGCAAGCGGCTCCGTCGTCCTACACGAGTTCCGTTGCAGCCATCGGTCGGCGACAAGCAGTCGACGACAGCGTCGCCGACCCTGGAGCACGCAGCATACTGCTCACGACAGGTGCGCCGACCGCGCGCGCGATGCTGATGCTCCACGGGCTTACGGATTCGCCGCGACAATTCGAGGCGTTTGCGTACCTGCTCCACGCCGACGGTTACAATGTGTATGTGCCACGCCTTCCGCAGCACGGTTTGCGAGGCAAGGACGCCAGTGCGTTAGGAGCGTTGACTGCGGATCAACTCAGAGGCGTGGCGGATTCTGTGGTGAACGAGGTGCGTGGCCTCGGTGATTCAGTCATGGTCGTCGGCCTCAGCATGGGCGGTACCATCGGCGCCTGGATCGCGCAGAACCACGGTGTCGCGCGTGTCGTCCTCATCGCACCGGCAATCGAGCCCGGACACATTCCGTCGCTGCTAGACCGGCCACTCATTGGATTGGCAGATCACCTGCCACGCTTCACTCGGCGATCACAACCCGATTCGGCTCGGCCGGACAGGGAGCCGGGGTTCAACTTGCGCGCGGTGGCCGAGGTGCTCGAACTCGGGCGTTGGCTGTTGGGCGAAGCGGGGCGTACGGCGGCGCGAACCCACGACGTCGCCGTCCTGGTGAATGCCAGCGACCGGACGATCAACGAGTCGTCGGCGGAGGCGCTTGCGCGGAACTGGCTACGGCACGGCGCGCATGTGTCGGTGTTCGAACTGCCGGACTCGTTGCGGTTGCCGCACAACATCATCGATCCGTTCGAGGGTCACGGTGGCGGTGACGCCGTGCTCCAACTGCTGCGTCAGTTGACGTACGGCGCCAAGCCGTCATCGATGGTGCGGCAGCTACCGATCCGCTGAGTGGTTGTTGCGCGATGCTCCGCGCGATGCGCTCGGGCTGGTAACGCCGGTAGTAATTCATGATGCGCGCGGTGTCGCACGTCCGGATTGTTCACCGGTTTCGCGTTCTCCCTCCTGAAGGTCGCTGCCTTTCCGCTCCGTGCCAGTACGGCACGTGCGGACCGCGGCCACAACACGAGAAGCGCAACATGTCGGTGAGCTGCAGTGCATTTGCCTCGGGCGAGATGGACGTCGCATGGGCTCCCTCCCACGCGACGGTTGGAATAGTAGCCACAGACGAGGAGGCGACGCAGGTTTTTCAGCTTCGCTATCGCGTGTTCGTTCACGAGTTGGGCAGGCGTGGCGAAGGCGTCGACCGCGCGCGAGGCGAGTTGACGGGACAGCTCGACGCGAGTTCCCGTCTCTGGCAGGCGCGTGATGGCCAAGCGCTCGTTGGCACGATCACGCAGACGATGATCGGCCCCGATTTCGACCTGTCGCTGGTTCCGCCCGAACTGGAGTTGAATCGCTTTCGCTCTGTTGCCGGGCTGATTGGATACAGCAGTCGTTTTGCGATCGACCCAACCCATCGCAGCCTGTGGGTACTTCCGAGTCTGGCGCGTCATACGTACGCCCACGGGCGCAGGCTCGGCGCAAAGTTCGATTTTATGGCAACGAATCCCGGTCTTGTCCCATTGTTCGAGCGTATGGGGTACGTCCGCTATACGGCATCGAGTATCTCGAGCAAGGCGGTGGGACTGCTGATTCCGATGGTGTTGCCGGCCACGGATCTCGCGCATTTGCGCCGTGTGCGCTCCGCGTGCCTGCCAGCTGCCGAGCATTTCGCGTCGGAGCCGGAGTGGGGAGAATGGCTCAGGGCAACGCATCCGATGATCGGTCACTACTACGAAAGGGATCGTCGCTCAAAGCGCGTGGCCGCGCTTCTCCAAGAGCGCGTGGGTCTCTCGGCGAACCTTGCCGATGAAGTGTGCGAGCTGGGTTATGTACATCGCTTTCCTGCGGGGACGTCCCTTCTCAGAGAAGAGGATCGCGTCACGTGCGCGTTCGTCGCGATGGAAGGGGAACTCAGTGTTCGTCGACGGCGTGGCCGTGGCGCCGAAACTCTCCCGCGACGAGCGGCCGACGGCGTCGCGTACGCGCGCGGCGCGATGCGTTGTGAGACGGATGCCGAAGTGCTGTGCGTACCGGTGACGGCTATCGCGCGACTCCAGCGGCGTCACCCCGCGCATGCCGCGCGCCTTCAGGAATTGGTGAGCGCCTGCGACTAGCTCAATCGCGAAGCGGTTCGAACTTCGCGGTAAAATGTCTGAGCACCGGTGGCTGTTCCACGATCCGCAACCCGCGAATGTCCTTCGCGATGGTGTTTACATGCAGCAGCACCTCGGCCACATAATCCATGTGACTCTGCGTGTAGACGCGTCGCGGAAAGGCGAGGCGCACGAGCTCGAGGTCAGCCGCGCGCTCGCTTCCATCGGGCTGCTGGCCAAACATCACCGAACCGATCTCACAGGCGCGAATGCCGCCTTCGACATACAGCGCGACTGAGAGCGCCCACCCGGGATATTCGAGCGGTGCGATGTGCGGCAGCCAGCTCCTGGCGTCGATGTACAGTGCGTGGCCACCGGCCGGACGCACGATGGGAATACCGGCCGCAATCATCTTGTCCGCGATGTATTCCACCGAGCGGATGCGGTACTGGAGGTAGTCGGGATCGAGCGCTTCGTAGAGACCGATGGCGATGGCCTCGAGGTCGTAGCCAGCGAGACCTCCGTACGTTGGAAAGCCTTCGGTGAGAATGAGGGAGTTGCGGCAGGTGAGCGCGAGGGCGGCATCATTCATGGCGAGGAAGCCACCGATGTTGGCCATGCCGTCCTTCTTCGCGCTCATCGTGCAGCCATCGGCGAGACGAAACATCTCCTGTGCGATTTCCAGTGGCGACTGGTCGGCGTAGCCTGGTTCACGCGTCTTGATGAACCATGCGTTCTCCGCGAACCGGCAGGCGTCGATGAAGAAGGGCACGCCGTGCGCGCGGCAGAGGGCTGATGTCTGCCGGATGTTCTCCATGCTTACCGGCTGCCCGCCCTCGGAATTGTTCGTCACCGTGATCATCACCAACGGCACGTTCCCGGCGTTTTCAGAGAGTACGCGCTCGAGCGCAGCGACATCCATGTTCCCCTTGAAGGGATGGATGGTTTGCGGTTGGTGTCCCTCCGCGATGGGGAGGTTGAGGGCCTTCGCGCCACGGTGCTCGATGTTCGCGCGCGTAGTGTCGAAGTGCGTGTTGTTGGGAACGATCGATCCGGGCTTGAGCATCGCACCGGAAAGGATGTGCTCGGCCGCGCGGCCCTGATGCGTGGGGATCACCTGCCCGTAGCCGGTGATGTCCTTGACCGTCTTGACGAAGGCGTGAAAGGAACGGCCACCGGCGTACGATTCATCGCCCTTCATCATGCCGGCCCATTGGTACACCGACATCGCCCCCGTCCCGGAATCGGTAAGGAGGTCGATGAGGACGTCCTCCGCGTTGAGCTGGAAGACGTTGTAGTGCGCCGATTGGATCGCCGCCGCTCGTTGTGCGTCGGTGGTTTGGCGAATTGGCTCGACGGTCTTGATGCGGAACGGTTCGATGATGGTCTTGAACTTCACCGGCAGCCAGACTGATGGGGATGCGAGGGGCACGCGTGCGCGCACCTGCGCGTCGTCGCTTCGTTCGTGCAGCCTGAAACGTGCGCAATATCACGGTCGCGGTCTGTCAGCAATTTCCTCGTACGTGCGTGAGGAAAAGCCCACGCAAAGTTGCTGTTCGTCGATGCGGGCTTGGCCGAAACGGTTGTGCAGGCTACCGTAGGCCGTGCAAAAAGACGGTCGCAGTGCACGCTCAACAGGTGGTCACGGATGAGATGTTCGTCGATCGTACGTTCCTTCATGATTGCCGCGATGTTCGTGCGCGTGGCATCCGCACAGAATCCGCCACCGCGCGCGCCCGGTGCGCCCGCTGCGGTCGTCGGATCGGTGTTCGACTCTGCAACGACGATTCCCTTCTTCGCGTTCGGCGAATCGCCACTCGCACTGCGTGGGCCAGCGCGACCGGGTGTCTTCCTGTCCGCCGTTGGACGCCGCGCCATCGCGATGGGCGCCGAAGACGGCAGGCTCGAACTGTGGTCGTGGCCGATCAAATGGCTCCACGATTTCGAGCTGTCGTTTCGCGTTCCGAAGTACACCGAGCCGATCGCCGGACATACGATCGCGCAGTCGGTGACAGAGCGTCCCGAGGGCGTGACCATCGAGTATGCGTACGAGCAGTTCACGGTGCGCGAACACATCTTCGTGCCGCTCGACAAGCCTGCGATCGTCATCCTGCTCGAAGTCGATGCGATTCGTCCGCTCGACATCATCGCGCGATTCACGCCGGACATCCACTATGCGTGGCCCGCTGCGTTAGGCGGACAGTACCTCATCTGGGAACAGAACGCGCGCGCGTTCCTGTTTTCCGAGGCGAAGCGGTCGGTCAATGCCTTCCTCGGTTCGCCGGCGGTGACCGAAGCGTCCGACGTGCCGGCGCATATGCTCGCCGCAGCGCCGCCGCAACTCGTGCTGAGCGTTGGAAGCGGCACGGAGCGCTATACCGCCCCGCGCCTCGGTGAACCTCCGGGGCGCGATATCAACCTGCACGTCGCGTACATCCCCATCGTGCTCGCCGGCGGACAGATGTCTCGGGACTCTGCGCTCGCGCTGTATCGCGGGCTCGTCGCGCCGGGAGCCGCCGAACGTGAATGGAAGCGTCGCGTGGCGCACGCCGACTCCATACGCACCACGATGTTCGCGCTGCACTCACCAAGTGCCGAGCTCGATCGAGCGGTGGAGCACGCCAAGGTGAACCTGGACGAGTCGATGGTTTGCAATCCCGATCTGGGCTGTGGACTCGTCGCGGGCTACGGCCTCTCCGGCGGCGCCACCGACCGGCCGGGATTCGGTTGGTTCTTCGGTGGGGATGCGTCCATCAACTCGTTTGCCATGAACGCTGTTGGCCAGTCGGCGCTCGTTCGTGACGGTGCGCTCCGCTTCTTCGCGAAGTATCAGCGCGCGGATGGCAAGATTACGCATGAGATCTCGCAGGGCGCCGGACACGTCGACTGGTTCAGCTATCCATATCCCTATTACCACGGCGACACGACGCCGTTCTGGATTCTCGCGTTCGGCGAATACTGGCGGCAGTCGGGCGACTCCGCGCTCGTCCGCGAACTGTGGCCCAACATCAAGCGCGCGTACACCTGGTCGCTCGCGACGGACAAGAACGGTGATGGATTGATGGAGAATCCGTCCGCCGGCGCTGGCGCGCTTGAAGTGGGCGATCTCCAGATTGGCATCCTCTCCGACATCTACCTGAGCGGCGTCTGGGTATCGGCGTTAGATCGGTTTGCCCGAATGGCGGAGACAGCCGGCGAGCCGGCACTTGCCACGCAAGCGCGTCAAATTCGGGCGAAGGCGCTCGCGACAATCGAGGCCAGGTTGTGGATGCCAGCGCAGAAACAGTATGCGTTCGCCTTGCTGCAAGACGGAACCGTCAATCCGAACCTCACCGCATGGGCCGCGACCGCGATGGCGTTCGGCGTCCTCGATCATGAACGAGGAGCCGATATGGCGGCGAAGTTGGCGTCGTCGGCGATTCTTACCGATTGGGGCGCGCGACCACTGAGTGCGGCGAGCGGACTCTTTGATCCGCTGCACTACAACAACGGCGCGGTGTGGCCGTTCGTCACGGGCTTCGTATCGCTCGCGGAGTACAACTATCACAATGCCGGCGCGGGACTTCTTGCGCTCGACGCAATCGCTCGCACGGGATTCGACCAGTCGCTCGGCCGCAATCCCGAGGTCATCTCCGGTCGGCTGTACAAGCCACTCGACACCGCGGTACCGCAGCAGTTCTTCGCGACATCGATGGTGCTCACGCCGCTCATTCGCGGACTCCTCGGCATCGACGTCGATGCACCTCGGCGTCACGTCACGATCGCGCCGCACCTGCCGCCGGACTGGGACTCCGTGTCGGTGGAGAACGTGCCAGTGGGCTCCGCACGTGTCGCATTCGATATTCGGCGAAACCGCGGTAACATCACACTGTCCGTGCGGCGTACGGGCGGTGATCGCGCGCCACTCGACGTGGAGTTTTCTCCGGCCCTTCCGTTGGGATCGCGAGTGGCCGCGGGGATCGAGACGGAGCGCACACTGGGCGACGTGCATGCGCGGTTGCGCGGCCGGCTTACAGACGTTGCCGAGTTGAGCGTCGCGTACGAAGGCGGTTGGAGCATCGTGCCTCCACGGATGCCGCCCGCCATTGGCGCACGATCATCCGCGCCACGCGTGGTGAGTGAACGGATCGGAACCGATGGCTCGTATGTCGTCGCGCTCGAAGGACTGGCGGGCCGTTCGTATCCCTTCCACATAAAGCGCCCCGACGGGCAGCGCTCGATCACGATCACCTTTCCAACCAACGGCGCGAACGCCGATGGCTATACCGCGAAAACAATGAAGTTCAACCTTAGCGACCCATGAGCGCGTCGTCGCATCAGTGCTGGTGTGGGACGATTGCCGTCACGTACTCGGGCTCGACGTTCTCGAAGTAGAGTCCGAGGAACTGGCCGCGCTCGAGCGGTGGCAACTCGAGCTCCACTCGATACGGTCGGTCGGCTTCGAGCAAGGAGACATCCGCGTAAAAGCCGACAAAGGTGCTGCGGACGACGCGCACCGCCGTGTACGCCTTGTGCATCTCGACCGCCTTTCCGTTTAGGCGAAGGGCGACATTCCATTTGTCGTCGGGTTGACGGAATGACGCATACAGCAGCAGTCGCTCAGGCGCGAGCCAGGTTGTAAGAGAGTCTTCAGACGTCCACGGAATGGGCCACGCGCGACGCCGAGCACGAAGCTGATCGAAGATGCGCCGCGGAATCGTGAACGTGCCGGAGAGGCGGCCGCCGCTAAACGTCGAGTCCCACGCAATCACGGGCTGTAGCTGGTGAAACTCGGCCCCGCCAAAGGTGGTGCTGATCTCAAGCCGGTCGCCGTGGCGCGCGCCGATCGCTGCGTTCACACC
>JBDTMO010000154.1:0-9799 GCA_039934235.1 bacterium
GCAACGAGGGGCTCCTCAAGGCGGTCCGCAAGTTCGATCCGGACCAGGGGGTCAAGTTCATCTCCTACGCCGTGTGGTGGGTGCGCCAGGCCGTCCTCAAGGCACTCGCCGAGCAGACCCGTAGCGTCCGCATCCCGCTCAATCAGAATTCGCAGCTCATCCGCCTCGCCAGGGCGGAAACGATCCTCGCTCAGGTGCTCAAGCGGGATCCCACGGAACACGAGATATCCCGCCTCCTCGAGGAGACTCCAGAAGCGGTTCGTGCTGCCAAGCAAATGAGCTCGACGGAAGTATCGCTGGACGCGCCCATCGACCGGTCGGATCGCGAAGCATCTACACTCGGCGAGCGCTTTGCCGGTGTCGACGGCACGGAGATCGAGGAGACGACCGACTACAAGTTGATGCGCGCGTTCATCGAGAAGGTATTCCGGAAGTACCTCACGCCGCGCGAACGCAAGATCCTCTTCCTCTACTATGGACTGGATGAGAGCGGTGAGCCCATGACGCTCGAGAAGATCGGCGCCCTCATGGGAGTCACCCGCGAGCGAATCCGCCAGATTCGCGAGCGTGCGTTCGAAAAGTTGCGCGAGTCTCCTGACGGGCGCGCGCTATCAGGGTTCTGGGAAGCCGCCTAGCGCAACTCATTCCGGCGACTCGCCGGAAAACAAATGCCTCTCGGCGGGGCGGATACCTTTCGGTGTCCGCCCCGCTTTGAGCGTTCGGACCGGCCTTCAGCATTCAAGGCTTCCTGCCGAACATCAGACGTAGAATGACGATGGTGCAATTCCTCCCGCGCGTGTTTCGTCGCGCCAACCTCACAGTCTTGCTCGTTGGAATCGCCGTGCTGAGCGGCGTCGCACTCCGTGTGCGCTACCTCCAGCACGAGATGATGACGAGGTGGCGCGGCTCACTCGATGGCGGAGCGGTCACCACGCAGGCGACCGTCGATGAATGGTTTGCCGACCGGAAGGCTGACGCAGAGGCATTGGCCGTCAGTGTCGCCCTTCACGCGGCATTCCAACGCGCCGGTGACGGATCGCCGCCGTTCGTAACGGTGCTCGCGCCCGTCACCCGGCGTGAGAAATTCATCGATGCCTGGGTTGTGGACTCGATCGGCGCAATCATCGCCGGCGCGCGCGCCGATACGCTGCTCGACCTCGAGCGCGCGAGTGCGCTGGAAGCCATCGCGAAACAGCGGACGATCCGGTCGGCGGTCGTGCCGCTCGGCCCGCACGCCGCGTTGCTCGCGATCGCTGCCCCTGTTCGCGTCGAGGGGCGGATTCCCTCCGGCTCGCACATGCCAGCGGCCGTCGTGCTTCGCACCGACATCGTCAAGGCATTCTCGCCGTGGGCGGTTGGGCGACCAAATGCCGCGATGAGCGTCTTCTCGACGCCGGCGGCCGACGGTCCCGTGATTATTGCCGCCTGTCCGGAACAGGCCGTTCCCGTTTGCATCGACAAGCCGGCGCACCTGGCGAATAGTACTCCCACCGCGCTCGCACTGGCCCGGAAGGACACGTTCGGAATCTTTCAGAGCCACGATGGCAACCGCGTGCTGGCCGTTACGCGTTTTGACGACAATCTCGGGTGGGGAGTGATCCGGCGCGTGAATTTGAGCGACGCTGTCGTACCACTCAACACGGAACTCAAGATCGAAGGCGCCTTTCTCGTCGTCCTGCTTGCCCTGGCTGGAGTTGGTGCCGTCGCGGCGAACCGGACAGTCCGCGTCCGGCGCCTCTATGCGCAGCGGGAAGCCACAGAGCGCCTCTCCATCGTCGTGGATGCGTCGACGGACGGCATCATCTCGTTCGACAAGACCTTCGCGATCACGATGGTCAACGCGCCGGTCGAACGCATGTTGGGCTATCCGCGCGCATCGCTGACCGGACGGCCGGTATTCACCCTCTTCGCTGCCGAATGGCACGCGCACCTCGCGGCGAGCCTCGAAAACTTTGCTCGCTCCGCGGTGTCGCACGCCCCGCTCGAGGATACGGAGCGCTGCATCGCGTTGTGCGCTGACGGACGGCTCATGCCGGTGGACGCGCGCGTGGGACGCGCGGTCGTCGATGGGTTGCCGCTGTATGTCATGGGTTTGCGCGACGTTACCGAGCGTGCCCGCGCCGAGATGTTCCTTAAGGGACAACGCCACGCGCTCGAGATGATCGCGAGCGGCGCACCATCGGCGGATACGCTCGCGGTCCTGTTGGCCGTCCTGCAGACTGAAGCCCCCGAGATGCGCTGCACCGTCTACGAGCTGGATGAAGAGCGCCAGATCGCCCGCGCCCTCGCGGCGCCAGGACGCCTTGCCAGCATTGCCTCGGCAATTGGAGAGCTGAGTGTCGGGCCATCGTCGGACGCAATCGGATCGGTGATCCACGGTGGCGAGTCCGTATTCTCCTCCAACATCGCCACGGACTCGCACTGGACGCACTCGAGAGCGGTCCTTGTTGCCGAGGGAATTCGGGCCGGTTGGGCCATTCCGCTTCGCGCCGCGAGCGGACACGTCATTGGCGCGCTTGCCTGTTACTTCGACGAGGCGCGCGAGCCGACGGATCGAGAGCGAGAGCTCGCGCGAACGGCGGTGCATCTGTCGAGCATTGCGTTGTCGAGCGCACGCGACGCGGCGTCACTGCGCAATTCGGAGGCGAGCTTTCGCTCGTTTGTCGAGAACGCACCTGCCGCCATCTTTCGCGAGCGCAACGGCGAGATCGTCTCGACGAACGCGGCCATGCTCTCGTTGCTCGGCTACGCCGATGTTGGGAGCGTCGCCCGCGCGGCAGAAGCCGGGTTGCTCTATCAGGACGCCTCCGCAAGAGCTCGCCTGTTGCACTCGCTCGAGACGAATGACGAGGCGAGCGGCGTGGAGATGGAGTGGCGCCGATCGGATGGGACGCTCGTCGCCGTGCGGGTGAGTGCACGTGCATATCGCGACGAACGGGGCGACGTTTGGCTGTTGGAGGGATATGCGGAAAACGTGACTTCGCTACGCGCGGCGGAAGGCGCGCTTCGCCGCAGCGAGCGGCTGGCAGCGGTCGGTCAGCTGATATCGGGAGTTGCGCACGAGTTGAACAACCCGCTCTCGTCGATCATGCATTTCGCCGAGGATCTTCTCCAGGACGAGCGGAGCTGCGACGACGCCGAAGCGCTTGGCGTCATTCGCGATCAGGCGCGTCGCTCGCGCGCCATCGTCCGCGACTTGTTGTCGTTCGTCCGAAAGCGTGAGGCCAACGCGCAGCCCATGTCACTTGGTGACATCGTTGCCGGAACGGCTCGCGCAATGGGCCCGTCGCTCTCCGAGATGGGAGTTCGACTGCACTTTGCGCAGAGCGCAGAAAATGCCATTGTGTTGGCGGATCGGTCCGGTGTGGAGCAGATCGTCGCGAATCTCGTGAGCAATGCGGCGCACGCCGCGGGTCGCGACGGCGAGGTGTGGGTGCGCACGGAGACCAGGGAGGACGAGTGCTGTCTCATTGTCGAAGACTCCGGCCCCGGAATCCCTCCAGAGGTTTTGCCACGCATCTTTGACCCATTCTTCACCACGAAGCAGACGGGTGAGGGAACGGGACTGGGGCTGTCGGTCACATTGGGGATCGTCGAGCAATTGGGTGGCAGGATTACCGTGGCTAAGCGAAACGCTGGTCCCGGCACGTGCTTTTCGGTACTGTTTTCCCGTATGGAGCCCGACAGCACGATCGTGCGTGACGCATTGCCTGAGATCGCTGCGGCGATCCCCGTTCCGGTGCCCGCAGCCCCGACTTCGGTCAGTGCGCTGGCCGACAGCGTAGCGGAGACGGCGCGTGTTGCCCTGATCATTGACGACGAGCCCACGATTCGAGCCGCGTTGCGACGATTTTTTCTGCGTCGCGGCTGGGTCGTGGAGGAAGCGGCAGACGGAGGCGCTGGCCTCGCACTGCTCGAGCATCACGGCGACGTCTTCGGGCTCGTTGTGTCCGACCTCCGCATGCCGGGATTCTCGGGCATCGAACTGCACGACCAGCTCGCCGCCGCAAAGCCCGCCCTGCTCCGCCGGTTTGTGTTCAGCACCGGCGACGTTGCGTCCGCGGAAGCAGCGAGCTTCGTGCAGCGCACGAGTTGCCCGGTCCTCCAGAAGCCGTTCGAATTGCGCATGCTGGACGAAATCATCGCCGCAGTCGGCCAAGGCGTGGATGCCGAGCGTGTGATAAGTTAGAGGTAGGTCACGCTAGCGCCTGCGGGTGCGCGTGGCCCTCCATCACGCCGCGCTCCCTGAATGGTCGACCGCAGCCGCACCACACCGATTTTCATCGATTACACCGGCAAGCGCTGGCGCAGGATCCGGCGCGCGGCACTTGCCGTCGGTGTCATCACCACGGTGTTGGCGCTCGTACTCATCGGATCGATCGTGTTGTCGCCCTCCATGCCTCCCGAGCTTCCGCTCGCGACGGCGAACAACCGGACGATCGCGCGGGCGACCACAGGAAAACCCGGCGCGTTCACAAAAATCGACCGGCTGCGCACGGCGTACCGGCGCAAGTTGGCTGCGTCGATGAAGCAGTACGGAACGTCGACCTCGCGCCGTCCAGAAAACATTCCGGCGCTCAACATCGGCACGGGAACCAGGAAACCGCGCAACGACGCGATCGTCGCCGGGTTTTACGTGAACTGGGCAGACAACTCATTCGCGTCACTGCAGCGCAATTACGACAAGCTGGATTGGGTCATCGGCGAGTGGGGTTTCTTTCCTCGTGGCGCCGACACCTTGCAGTTGCGCATCAAGCCGGAAGTCATCGAGCTGCTGAACAGCCGGCCGATCGAGACGCGGCCGTCGCTCTTCCTGATGATCACGAATTACGTCGTGGAACCGGGGCGCGACTCCGCGACGGGCACGTTCGACAGCGAAGTCGTTCGCCGCTTCCTGGCCAATCCAGTGGCTCGCGAAAACGCGATACGACAACTTCGCGCCGCGGTTGCCACCTATGACCTGGCTGGCACCACGCTGGATCTCGAAAACTTCGATCCCGCACTGCAGGCGCAGGTGCTGGCGTTCGCGCATCAGCTACATGACGCCATGCACTCCATGGGGAAGTTGGCGACACAAGCCGTCGCCGTGGGCGACCCCGATTCGTATGTGCAGCACGCCGGCGCCGTGAATGACAAGATCTTCCCCATGCTCTTCGACGAGCATTACGCCACCGGCGAGCCGGGGCCGATCGCCAGCCAGCGGTTCTACATCACGCAGGCACGACGATTTGCGCGTCTCGTTCCGCCGTCCAAGATCATCCTCATGGTCGGCGCCCAGGGATACGACTGGAACGACGCAGAGGCACTCGCGCTGAAGCGCGCGGAAAGCTCCGACTTCCAGGAGACGATGAAGTCCGCGCGCGGTCCATCGCAGCCGAGGCCCCGGTTCGACCCCGTGTCGATGAATCCGTACATGCAGTGGACGTCGCCGGACTCTACCGATCATGTGCTGTGGTATCTCGACGCCATCACCGCGTACAACCAGATGCTCGTCGGTAGCGCGCTCGGCGTCTCTGGCCATGCCATCTGGCATCTTGGTGGCGAGGATCCGTCGCTTTGGAACGTGATCAAGCCCGACGGCAGCCTGTTGCCGCCCGAGGGCCTGCGCATCATGCGTCCGAGCTACGACGCGGAATTCGACGGCACGGGTGAGATCCTTCAGGTGTCGCTGTTCCCGAGCGACGGCCAGCGCAACCTGCAGGTCGATGCGACGTCTGGTTTCATCACCAACGAGACATTGGTGAAGGTGCCCATCCCATACGTCGTCGCTCGTACGGGCGGACAGCCGCGGAACCGGCATCGCGTGGCTCTTACCTTCGACGACGGTCCGGATGGGCGATGGACGCCGCAGATCCTGGATACGCTGCGGTCGCGCGGTGTAAAGGCCACGTTCTTCGTCATCGGGCAGAACGTCGATACGCATCAACGGTTGCTCCAGCGCATTTACGATGAAGGGCACGAGATCGGGAACCACACGTACACGCATCCGAATCTTGCGTTGACGACAGAACGCGTGAGCCGCTATCAGATCGACGCCACCGCGTCGCTCATCGAGGCCGTGTTGAATCGGCAGGTCGCGTTTTTTCGCCCGCCGTATTTCGGGGACGCAGAACCGTCCACCGACGCTGAGCTGGTTCCCGTCGGCATCGCGTCACGGCGCAACTATTGGACGATCGGCCTGCACGTCGACGCAGAAGACTGGAAGGAACTTCCGTCTGATTCCATCGTGAAGCTCGTGCTCCAGCGACGGATACTGCCGAACGCGATCAACGCGCTCGCGCAGGATTCAGCACGAAATGTCGTCCTGCTTCACGATGCGGGCGGCAATCGTCGCAACACCGTTGCCGCGCTTGGTCCGTTGATTGATTCCCTGCGTGCGCGCGGCGACACGATCGTCCTCGTGAGCGATTTGGCCGGCGTGACGCGAGACGACGCGATGCCGCCGCTGCCTCCATCGAGCGAGACAACGCGACTCCTGAATCGCGCGGGCTTTCTGTTGTACGGCAGCGTGGAGACGGCGCTCTTCTACGTGTTTACAGTTGCGGTCGTTCTCGGAATCGCGCGACTGCTGCTCATCGGGGTGCTCGCGATCGTGCAGCGGTTGCGGCAACATCAGGAGCGCGGCGCACCGGTCGGCTACACGCCGGGCGTCAGTGTCATTGTGCCGGCGTACAATGAAGAGAAGGTGATCGTCCAGACGATCACCTCGCTGCTCAACCAGCATTACGCAGGCGACCTCGAGATAGTCGTCGTGGATGACGGCTCGGCGGACGACACGGCCGTGATCTGCGAAGAGGCGTACGGCGGGCATGCGCAGGTGACCGTCTTCCGCAAGGAAAACGGCGGCAAGGCCAGTGCGCTGAACTTCGGCATCGCGCACGCGCGACACGACATCGTGATCGGGCTCGATGCCGACACGGTCTTCGACGATGATACGGTCGCTGAGCTCGTACAGCCGCTGGAGAACCCGCGAGTCGCCGCGGTCGCCGGCAATGCGAAGGTGGGCAACCGAATCAATCTCGTCACGCGCTGGCAGGCTCTCGAGTATGTCACGAGCCAGAACCTGGACCGTCGCGCGTTCGCGCTGCTCGATTGCATCACGGTCGTGCCTGGTGCCGTTGGCGCATGGCGACGCGCGGTGGTGCTTGAAGTCGGTGGCTTCAAGGAAGACACGCTGGCCGAGGATCAGGATCTCACGCTCGCGATGCGTCGTGCGGGTTACTCGGTTGCGTACGCCGATGGCGCCGTCGCGTACACCGAAGCGCCCGACACACTTCGTGGACTCGCGAAGCAACGCTTTCGGTGGTCGTTCGGCACGCTGCAGTGCACGTGGAAACACCGCAGTGCCTTCTTCCGCTCGCGGTATGGCTCACTTGGTTGGGTGGCGCTGCCGAACGTGTTCCTGTTCCAGCTCCTGTTGCCGGCAATTTCTCCCATTGCCGACTTGATGTTTGTCTACAGCATCCTCTCGGTGTACATCAATGCAGCGAGTCACAGGATCGACGATCGGTTGACATATGCGCTCGTCGACCTGGAAAAGGTGTTTGCCTATTACGCCGTCTTTCTTCTTGTGGACTGGCTTGCTGCGGTGCTCGCGTTTCTCATGGAGCCGGACGAAGACAAGCAACTCACGTGGTTGATCTTCCTGCAGCGGTTCGCGTATCGGCAGGTGATGTATTGGGTGGTCGTGCGATCGTTTGCCGCGGCGCTGAGCGGACGGCTCGTTGGTTGGGGCAAACTCGATCGCAAGGCAACCGTCGAGCTTCCATCGGCACGCGAAACTGGCGGATTCCTCCAGTGGCTTGCTGGGGTGCGGCGGCGTCAGTCGCACGACGACGTCACGTGACCGACGCGGCCCATCGCATTCCGGCGTTCATCAACACGTCTGCCGGCACAGCGGACAAGATGCAGGACGCGCTGTCGCACAACCGCATGTTCGACACACATGCGGTGCCACCGCAGCAGCTCGAGAACGCGGTTCGCGAAGCGATTGCCAGGGGGGCAACGCGCGTCCTCGTCGCTGGCGGCGATGGCACGCTTGCGACAGCGGCGTCGGCTCTGCTCGAGTCCGGACGCGAGATGGCCATCCTCCCAGCCGGAACGCTCAATCATTTCGCCGCGTCGCTTGGAATTCCTCGAGAGGTAGACGCGGCGCTCACGCTCGCGGCCGAGGGCGAGGCGCGTCCGGCCGACGCGGCGCTTGCCAACGCGCGTCTGTTCCTGAACACAAGCAGTGTTGGCGCATACGTCCATTTCGTCAGGGTGCGCGAGTATCTCGAGCCTCGCTTTGGCTACCGAATCGCCTCAGCGATCGCCGCGTTGCGGGTACTCTTCCAGCTGCGACTGAGTACCGTAGAGGTCGAGGTCGATGGACTGCGTCGCACGTACCGCACGCCGGGCGTGTTCATCGGCGTCGGAGAACGCGAATTGAAACTTCCGGCCCTTGGCAACAGGGTTCCTGGCGGGAAGCGCGGCCTTCACGTGATGGTGGTGCGCAGCCGTTCTGCGGGACGCATATTGGCACTCGCACTCAACGCGGTTGCTCGCGGCGTAAAGTCCGCGTCGTACTCTCCCGACCTCGACACCTTTATCGTGGATCGCTGCACGATCACCATCCGGAAGCACAGCACCATAGCTGTCGACGGCGAACTGGTTTCACTCGGTTCGCCGCTCGAATATCAGCTCGTCCGCGACGGGCTTCGCGTGGTATGCCCGTGAGCAACGGTCTCGCCGCGCGATTGGCAGCGATCGTCGGGGAACAGCGCGTGCTGCTCCGCGCCGGCGAGTTGCGCGCGTACGAATCAGATGGCCTGGCGGGTTATCAGGCCACGCCATCGCTCGCCGTATTCCCGGCAACGCGCGATGAAGCCATCGCCGTGGTGCGTGCGCTCGCCGACACGAAGACCAAATTCGTGGCGCGCGGTGCCGGCACTGGCTTGTCGGGCGGTGCGCTCGCCAGTGACGTCGTGCTCCTTGGTCTGCATCGCCTCAAGCGAATCATCTCCATCGACGCCGACAACGCGCGCGCCGTCGTTGAACCAGGCGTCGTCAATGCGGCACTCACGGCTGCGGCGTCTTCATACGGACTTCACTACGCGCCTGACCCGTCGAGCCAGAGTGCGTGTACGATCGGCGGCAATGTCGCCGAGAATGCTGGTGGACCGCATTGTCTCAAGTACGGCGTGACGCTCAATCATGTCCTCGCCCTGACGGTGGTACTGCCCAGCGGTGAGGTCGTCACGCTCGGCAATGCGGAAGGCGAACAGTCGGGATACGACCTGCTTGGCGCATTCATCGGGTCCGAGGGATGCTTTGGCGTAGTCCTCGACGCAACCGTGCGTCTCGAGCGCAACCCGCAATCGGTGCGCACGCTGCTCGCCGATTTTGGCTCGGTCGATGCCGCGGCGCACGCCGTCTCTGCAATCATTGCCTCCGGTATCGTCGCGGCGGCAATGGAGATGATGGACAATGCCGTCATTCAGATCGTCGAAGCGTCCATCTACGCGTCTGGCTATCCGACGGATGCAGCGGCGGTGCTGCTGATCGAGCTCGATGGCGCTGCATCTGGCCTCGACGACGATGTTGCGCGCGTCGCCGAGTTCTGCACGGTCGCGGGTGCACGAGGCGTTCGCATCGCCACTGATCCCGTTGATCGCGCGCGACTGTGGCAAGGCCGCAAGAAGGCCTTTGGCGCGATGGGGCGCATCTCGTCGCACCTCGTCGTGCAGGACGCCGTCGTCCCGCGCACGAAACTGCCCGCGATGCTCGCGGAGATCCACCGCATCAGCGCGCAGTACCG
>JBDTMO010000155.1:0-9796 GCA_039934235.1 bacterium
CAATCGCCGTCGGGTCGCGGACAAACGGAGCTTCCCAGACTCGGGCCGTGCTGTCGTTCCCCACCGTGAGGACCTTCGACCCGTTCGCGGAGAACGCGGCGGATTTGATCGCAAAGCGATGACCGCGAAGTATCAGCGAGGTCCTCGGTGGATCGAGCGTCCATACTCGCGCCGTATTGTCGCTGGACGCGGTGAGGACCTGCTTACCGTCGGGACTAAACGACACGTGCGTCACCGTTCCGGTATGGCCAACGAGAGGAATGGAGTCGCCGCCGCCAATTTTGTAAACGGTCGCGGAGTTGTTGTATCCGAGAAGCAGCCGGCCACAGTTGCCGTCCAGTGCCGCCGAGTTGGCCGACCTGTAGTTACCAAGCTTGAGCGTATCCGTCCGCGCGCTATCGACAAAACGATAGACGGACATGGTGTATGGCCCAGCGTCGAATACGCATGATTCATCGCCGCTGAAGCCGATCGAAAGCACTTCCTTGTTCTTGAAGTCTGTGTCCAGAACGCGATGGTTCCTTGCGTCGGTGGACATGGAGGACATGGCTCCCGCGCGCTCGTCCCATGCGAGCCTGCTGCCAAGCCGATGGCCAACAGCCGCTGTCGTGGCCCCCGGACGCATGAACGGCTCAGCGTTGGGTACGTCGGGATTCCACGCGAACATCCAGTTGCCGCGCGTGACACCGACGACATGCCGTCCATCGTCGCTGACATCGAGTTGGCGAATCGCCAGGTCACTCGAACCAGGCGTCAGTCCTGCCCCGCGTAGCGCGCCCTGAAGGACATGGAACGACGCTGGCTTGGACGGATCGTCCAGCTTCCACTGCCGGATCCACCCATTGTGCGACGCACTGATGATGCGTTTTCCGTTCGCGGCGAAACGGACTTCGTCAATCGCACTCGTATCGGCCTTCAACTCGACGAACGGACCAGTTCCGTCAGCGCGCTGCACGTGAATCGACCCATCCGGAAAACCGAGTGCGATACTCGTTCCACTCTCGTTCAGCGCAGCGGCCGTAATGCGCGTAAAAACGGCCACTGGTACAGGCCGTTCCGCGACGCGGCGCAACAGCGCGATCCTCGAAAAATCATATCGAGGTCCGGGCTTCATTTCGGCCGCAACCAGCGAGGCAGTGGCTGGGTCCTGGATTCCGTACTCCCTCGTCAGCGACGCCCTGTTCACGCGCGCGGCATTCTCACGCTCGATCTCAGCGTGTCCGCGCTCCGTGATGGCATCGTGACTCATGGAATCGGCCGTCACTTGCAACAGCTGCGCGACCCGCGCTGATCTTTGCGCTGCGACTTCCGCTTGTTGCGCCACATCCTTCGCAGCAACCGCCGCCGACTTTGCCGAGTCAGCAATGTGCCTTGCCGTCTCCGCTGCATCGCGATCAACCTTCGCACGACTCCATGCGAGTGCCGCGACCAGCGCGAGGACCGTGACCACCAACGAAAAGCCGCCGAGGAACATCACTTCGCGCCGGCGCTTCACGCGCTTCGCTGCTACAACCTGAAGCGCCTCGTCCTCGCTTTGCTTGACGTACCGGCCCACCAGCGCCGCATCACCCTTGTACTGCGAATACCGGTCGGCCCATTTGCCGTCGAGACGCACGGTGCTCAACCACTGCAAGGCAATCCCGAGGTCGGGCTGCTGGAGCAACGCCGCCTTGCCGAGCTCCCAGCGTCGCGCCTGTTGCAGGAGCTCGATGAAGCGGTTGCGTGCCTCACGTTCCTCGTCCACCCAGTTGCGCAGCTGATCCCACTGGCGAATGAGGCTTTCGTGCGAGATGTCGATTCGCGGATTGATCGCCGATCCATCTGCCGACTCCGTGAGGAAGTTCCGGCCGGAGCCGCGAAAGCACTCCACGACCCATCGCACGGTGTCGACCGGAACGGCGGCGACTGCCGCCAACTCACTCAAGCGCACAGGACGGCGCACACGTCGCAGGCTGACGTCTGTATCGGTGAGTTGCTTGAAGATCATGGTGACGACGTTGGGATCACTGACTGCGTCGGGACCCGTCAGCGCCTCGTGCAGTGCCATCTGCGCGTCCTGCGACAGCGCGCCATCCAGCTCGCCGGCTTCACGAAAATGCTGGAGATCCACCGGGCCGATCTTCCCGTCACGCTCCCACGCATCCCACGTTCGCATCAATGCGTGCTGCAACACGGGCAACCGGTCGAACCGGTCGCCAAGGTCGTTCAGCAACTTGTCCAGGAGCCGCGCGGCGACACCCGCGCGCATCAACAACGCCGGCCCCTCGATCGCCTCTCGCAACTGCTGCCGGCTCAGCCGAGGGATCAGGTACTGCGAAAGGTTCATCGCCTCGGGCAAGCCGTAAAACACGTCGCAGTCGCCGAGAAAATCCGTGCGCATCGTGAGCACGACATAGATCGGAAGTTCGCGACGCTCGGACAGCGCGAGCAGAAGATCAACGAAATCAGCGGCCTCCTCACGTCGCTGCGCCCGCTCCTTTCGTCGCGCGGGATCTGCGTCCGCCGCGTCGTCCTGAGTATGTCCACGAAACGCGAACACCTCCTCGAACTGATCCACCAGCAAGAGGAGATTCTCATTGGGCCCGAGATGCTGCTCGATGAACTTGGCCGCCGCATCGGTATGGCCCTCACGCAATGACTGCTCGAACGCGTTCGACGACCCATCGAGATTGAATGCCGACTGGAGCGCCCAGGCGAGGTTCCCGTGCGGGGCGCCACCCGGCCGCATGCTCGCCACGCGCCAGCGGTCGCGCTCCTCGACGAGAAAGCCGCCGAGCAACTTCGGGATCAGCCCGGCGCGTACCAGTGACGACTTGCCGCTTCCCGAGCTTCCCACCACGGGCAAGAAGCGCGTGCGGTGCAAAATCTCGAGCAACTGCGTCGTCTGCGCGCCGCGTCCGAAGAAATAGAGGCTGTCGTCACGGTCGAAGGGCCGCAGCCCGACGTACGGATTTGCGCTCCACTCGCCAGTCACAATGTCGCGCCCTCCGATGCTTTGCGGATCAACGCGTCCACCGAAGTCGAATCAAACCCGCGCATGCTGGTGGCGACGTCATAGAACGGCGGAAAGCGCAGTTGATCCGGCCCCTTTACGGGCGGCGCGAGATACACCCCAATCCGAGTGGATACCCCCGACGTAGTCACGACCTGCACCGCCGCATTGAGACGGCTCACCACCCAGTCACGCCCAACACCGCCGAACACCACGATGAACAGCGGCACCTTCTTGATGTTCTCCTCGAAGAGCGACACCTGCCCGGCTGGCGTGCGATCCGACGAGGGCATCAGGATTGGCGTGATCGATCGTTCGTCGAGATAGGACAGGAGTTCCGTCGCGTGGGGAAGGTCGCTGACGTGCAGATCCACATACGCCGTCTGGATCGATTCACCGACCCGTCTGTTGCCCGCCCTCGATGCCTCGATGAGTCGCTGCTGCTTTGCGAGGATCTCGTCGCGCATCTGATGCTTCGCTGTCCGCACGACTTCGAACCGTTGCGCGTCGCGCGGCCGCTCGAGAAGCGACCGCACGAAATCAGCATACTCCCTGTCCTGAATCGCGTTTACATCGAAGCTGTCCGGCAAGAGCACGAGCTGCGACCGCGCGGACTCGAGTCCAATCTTGAGCTCCTCGACCGAGTACGTGCGACGTTCGCTTGCATCGTCGATCAATTCACCAGGCTGATCGCTGAGCAAATGAACGAACAGGTCTGCCGTTTGCGCCAACGCGCGCACAGCGGCCGCATGCTCCGTCTCGGCAAACGGCACCGTGGTGATGACGTTGATTCCGCCGGCTGCTTCGAGATCGCGCACGACCTGCCGGTGGACGGCGCGCACCGGATCAGAGGGCGTCGCGAGAAACACCTCGAACTCTTTTTTTGGCGCGGCCACCGTGACAGCGGGACGGACTGGCGCCTCGACTGCGCCTCGCTGAAACAGCACGCCGTCCTGCGATCGCATGAACAACACCGGCGTCGCCCATTCAGATTGGTCGGCGCTGTAGAGCGCCTTCCGGCCTTCGGCGACCGCTGCGTCGACCGGATGCCCGTCGACGATACGACGATAAAAAGTGTCCGCGAACGTGATGGCCGCCTGATCCGAAATCGGAAATTGCATGGCGACGACCGCGGGCACGCCGCTCTTGATCATCGCCGCGGCAATGCCGGCAAAGGGATCGAATCCCGCGCGAGCACTCGTTGTCGCCGTCTTGCACGCATTGAGAAAAACGAGACGCAGCATCGGCTCGTCCTCGACGAGGAGGCGAATCTGCTCGGCGTCAATTGCATGGGGTGAGCCGTCTTCGTGCTCCAGCAACAGCACACCGCGACCGGTCTTTGCGTCAAAGTCGCCGTGACCCATGTAGTGGATCACGTGGTAATCCTCATTCGCGAACCGCGTGCGCAAATCGGCGAGCACTGGGCGCTCGAAGTCCACGTGTACGCCCGGTAGCCGGCCCCACTCGCGTGTGATGCGATCACGCTCCTCACGCAAGTCGAGCTGCGCGGTGCCCTTGGGGTTCGACATCACCACGAGAATGCGCAGCGGCGGCGTGAACGGGATTGGATCCGACGGGTGCAATACGTCGAGCGAGCGGACCAGGACCGTGCGGCGCGACATCGCGAGGGGAAGTTCACTCGCGTCCCTGGCGATCAGCTCCCAGGGCAAGCTCGCGATCTCGGCCATTCCTTCGCCGAGCGCATCGAACGACAGCCGGATGCGGAGCCCGCCATCGTTCCGGTCTCGCACCGAGCCGAGCGTCCGGTCGAGCAGTGATTGCACATCTTCCCGAAACAGCGAGCGATACAGTCGTACGCCAACGTCGCGAGCGGTGACGTCGGGGACGGACGTCTCCTCGATTTCGGCCTGCGCGTCTCGCGACGGCGACTGCCCGCGAGACGACCTGCGCCCACGAATGGTCTGTGCGACGCCGCGAATAATCCCCGAGAGCTCGCCGAGGTGAAACGGCAACTCCAGGGTTCCGCTGCATGAGCCTTGCGATGACGTCGCCACGACTCGGTATTGACCACGATCGCCTTGCGAGATCCGAATCGCGAAATCAGCGTATTTCAAACCAACATCCACGCTCGACATTCGGGCCCCCAGCCATGCGAGCACGTAATGCTACTCGGCGGCGAGTGTGAGGTCGTACAACGCGCGCCGGGACAGAGGAACAGGTGGTCTCGGCGAGCAGCGCGGCGAATGTAGTGCGGAGGGCAGGAGGGCGCCATGCCGCGCGCTACGCCTTTGTCATCCTGAGCGAGCGCAGCGACTAGTTGTCATCCTGAGCGAGCGCAGCGACTAGTTGTCATCCTGAGCGAGCGCAGCGAGTCGAAGGATCTGCACCCCAGCCGTCAACAAGATCACCTCCAGACCGCCGGATCCTCGAGGCCAAGTCGCCAGTACGCCAATCGGCGAACGCCGAGCCCGGCAACCTCGCGCGCAAGAGCATCGAGAAGGACGGCGTCGCTCACCCAAAGCTCCCAGCCGTCGGATCCTCCGCGCAGCGCGTGGAGCGAATTCGTTGTCGGATCGCGATCGAGCGCGACGCCTGCTTCCGCTGCGAGCCGTCGCGCATCGTCATACGAGATGGTGACCGTTGGGGCGCCGGTGCGCCATTGATATCCGTACAACGGCAGCGCCGCCACGAGGCGGCTTGCGCCGCTCTCAGAGACTCGAGTCGACAGTGTGCGCCGAAGCCAGAGTGGATCGGCGATGGCACCAGGTGGCGATGTCGCCCAGTGCTGGTCGTACAACATGACGAGCAGAAGATCGGCGCTCGATGCGAACAGCCGAGCTGGATACGCGACGGTGTCGCTCGCCGGAACGGCCACGACGATTGGGCCGACTCCGAGCGAGCGCGCCGCCGCCGCGATGGTGCTGACGACCGCACGCGTGAGCGCGGTATCGGCACTCGTCATTCCCTCGAAGTCGAGCACAATTCCGCGATATCCGCCGAGCTGTACGCGCTCTGCAATGGCCGCTGCACTTTGCTTGAGCGCAATGGAATCCACGGCGAGTCGGCGGATCAGGGACGGATGAAATTGATCGGTGACGAACGATGTCACGAGCGCCATGCGCCGAACCGCGGCGGGCATCGCGGCGGAGACCGAGTCCGCGTACAGCACGAACGGCATGCCGGTGATCGTGTCCAGCGGAATCCAGTCGAGCACAATGCCGTCGAGCAACGGTCCATGGGCGCGGGCGCTTGCCGCACTTCGCGGGTCCCAGGGTGCGGTGAAGGCCCACCTCTCCGGCGCGGAGCGTCCCACCACGGGCAGGGACGCGCAGCCGAGGCCGAAGACGAGCGAAAGGAACAGGAGTGCGGAGAGGGGGCGGCTCATCGTCAGCATGTTAGTCTACGTCGCCAACACGAGCGAGCTGGGCGGGTTTTCTGGCTCGCGGCTTGCCCCTGCGCAGGTTGGAATTTCACTCATCAGACCTCTCGATCGATCCTGTGATTGCTGCTCCCATACCCACTGTCCTCGCGGCATGCGCCCTGGCGCTCGCCGCGGCCTGCGTAGGCGACGCTGCCCCCTCGGCGTCCGCCTCGACCACCAAGCCCGCCACAAGTGTTGAAGCAAAGGGCGACGTCGTCATACCAGCGCCCGCGGCGCCATACACGCCCGTAACTGTCGCCACACCGGGTACGGTAACGGGGACAGTAACGCTCAACTCGGCGCTTCCACAGCTGGCTCCCGTCGGAACGGGCCCAGACTCAGCGTTGTGCGGCCCTGCCATGCCAGACGAATCCGTACAGGTGCAGGGCGGGGGACTATCGGGCGTCGTCGTGTGGCTCGACGGAATTCGCAGCGGAAAGCCGCTTGGCCTCGAGCGCCGAGTCGAGCTCGAGAGCGACCATTGCAAGCTCACACCACGTGTGCAGGCGGCGGCGATCGGTAGTGCAGTGAACATCATTGGCCACGACGATTTGCGACAGCATCTTCGTTTCACGGCCGGCGGCGAGAGCGCGCCGCGCGCGACCATCCTGCTTGGTGGTGGCGAGCAAGTGATTCCAACGGAGTTGCCGTTCATGGCGCCGGGACTGGTCGCGGTGCGGGATACGGCTCGTGCGTGGACGCGAGCGTATCTCGCGGTGTTCGATCATCCCTACTTCGCGGTGACTGGCGCGGGTGGAACGTTCACGATCGATGGCGTGCCGCCGGGCAAGTACACGTTGCATGCGTGGCATGAGCGATCGGCTCTTGCGACGCAGACGATCGACGTCGGGGCGAACGCGGCTGTGAAAGTGCCTGTTGTCCTAAGCGGGAAGTAGGCGCCTGGGACAACGATGTGTCATCCCGCGCCTACGGCATGACAGAATTCTCACGCAATAGCCCGGTATTTCTAATCGCGTAACTCCGCCCGATACAACTTGCCGTAAACTCCTGTGCCCATGGCGAGAACGTCGTGCGTGCCTTCCTCGACGATGCGTCCATGCTCCAGCACAAGCACGCGATCTGCGCGACGCACCGTCCGCAGCCTGTGCGCAATGATCAGCGTCGTTCGCCCGCGGAGCAGCTCCTCCATCGCCTCCTCGATCAGCCGCTCGCTCTCGTTGTCCAGGCTCGACGTCGCTTCGTCGAGCACCACGACAACCGGGTTTTTCAGGAACACGCGCGCGAGCGCGATGCGCTGACGCTGTCCGCCCGACAACTTCACGCCGCGTTCACCGACGCGTGTCTCCATGCCGAGCGGCAGTCGCTCGATGAATTCGATTGCATGTGCGGCCGCGGCCGCGGCGTTCACATCCTCGGCGCTCGCATCGGGCCGCGCGTACGCAATGTTTTCGCGGACCGTGCCGCTGAACAGCGCGGGCTCTTGTGGCACGAGACCAATCGCGCCACGTAAATCCGCGAACGTGAGATTGCGAATATCCACGCCGTCCAGCGTAATACGTCCGCCGGTGACGTCCCAGAAGCGCGGAATAAGTGAGGCGACGGTCGTCTTGCCCGCGCCACTTGGGCCAACGAGTGCCACGACTTCTCCAGGCGCAATTGCGAACGAGACGTCACTCAGTGCTGCCGGGAGTTCGGGTGAGTACTGAAAACTCACGCTCTCCAGCGACACGGCTCCGCGCACCGGACGAGTGAGAGCGACAGGTACGACTGGCTCGGCAACGGTGGGCTTCATCTCGAGCAGTTCGAAGACGCGCATCGCCGCGCCGATGGCTTCCTGGTAATTGCCGAACAGCGATGCGAGCGCACCAACCGCTGCAGCGACGGTGATCGCGTACAACAGGAATGAGACCAGTGCGCCAGGCGTCAACGCGCCGTCGAGCACCAGCACACCACCCTGCCACAGCACCGCCACCACGCCCGCAAACGCCACGAACCCGACGATGCCAAAGAGCATCGCGCGCATCTTCGCGCGCAACAGCGCCGCCCGCACGACGTCTGAAAGCAACGCGTGGTAGCGGCGCGTTTCCTCCGCTTCGCGCACGAAGCTTTGTACGGTCCGAATCTGTGAGAACGCTTCGTCGGCCATTCCCATTGCTTCGGCAACTCGGTCCTGCACGCCGGTGCTCGCGCGACGCAGGCGTCGGCCAAAGAAGAACGCAGCGCCGACAACGATTGGCACCACGGCAAGTGTGGTCGCCGTCAGCCGTGGGTGTGTCAGCGTTAGAAGGACAATGCCGCCGATGAGGAACAGCGATTGGCGCGAGAGCTCGCTGATCCACGTGCCCATGAGGGTCTGGAGCACAGTGAGATCCGCCGTCAACCGACTCGTCAATTCACCAGTCCTCTGCTCCGTGTAAAACCCGGGCGACAGGTGAATCAGGTGCGCGAACACATCTTCGCGCAGCTTGGCGACGACGCGCTCTGCCGTTCCAGTGAGGAGATACACCTGGACGAAGTTCATCGCGCCCTGCAGCGCAAAGGCGAGCACGAGCCAGATCGCAATGCGGTCGAGCAGTGCGCGATCATGTTGCTGGAATGCAGCGTCGAGCAGCTTGCGCACAACCTGCGGAAACGCGAGACCCACCGCGGCGGCGATGAGCAGGCACACGGCGCAGATCACGAGACGACCAGCGTAGGGCCGCAGCCGGGGAATCAGCGCGGCAAGTGGCTTTGGCGACTTCGCTCTCAGCGGGGAGCGCTCCCTTCGCCGCGCAGAAACAGACGCACGGCGTACAACGATTGGTTCATCGGGCGTCCAGTCGCCAGCTGCCGCTCGATCCACTCGAGCAGCGAACTCGCGCGCTCAGCACGCGTGCCCGGCGGCGCACCCCAATCTTCGGCCGACCATCCGCGCACGTGCACGATGCCCGCGCTGTCCGGCACGCCGATGAGCAGGAGGGTTTCCGCTTGATCGCCCTTCCGTCCCAACAACAACGGAAGCTCGCGCGATGCACTGTCCGTCACGCGAGCGCCCTGTCCACGACCATGGCTGCAAAGAGCAACGCGAGATACAGCAGCGAGAACTTGTACACGGACCACGCCGGCTTCACGAAATTCTCCGCGCGAATGACCCGAATGACTCCGACGAGCAACCAGAGGCCTAATCCGAGTGCCGCGAAGAAATACGGAAGGCCGAGCGCGCCGAACGCCACAGGGAGCAGCGTGAGCGGCAGCAGGATGAGCGTGTACCACAGCATGTTGCGCATCGTCTCGCGCTCGCCCCACACGAGCGGCGCCATGGGAACGCCAGCGCGGCCGTAATCGACCTGCTTGTTCAACGCGAGGGCCCAGAAATGCGGGGGCGTCCAGTAGAAGATGATGAGGAAGAGATAGATCGCTGTCAGGTCGATGCGGCCGGTAACCGCCGCCCATCCGACGAGTGGCGGAAATGCGCCAGCCGC
>JBDTMO010000156.1:0-9789 GCA_039934235.1 bacterium
AGATGAACAGGATGTCCTTCGTGTTGATCTGGATGTATTCCTGCTGCGGATGCTTACGGCCGCCCTGCGGCGGCACCGACGCAACCGTGCCCTCGAGGATCTTCAACAACGCCTGCTGCACGCCTTCGCCGCTGACGTCGCGCGTAATGCTCGGGTTTTCGGACTTGCGCGCAATCTTGTCAATCTCGTCGATATAGACGATGCCCCGCTCGCACTCAGCGACGTTGAAGTCGCCGGCCTGCAGCAGCCGAACGAGGATGTTCTCGACGTCTTCACCGACGTAGCCTGCTTCGGTGAGTGTCGTCGCGTCTGCGATGGTGAACGGCACATCGAGAATGCGCGCGAGTGTCTGCGCCAACAACGTCTTGCCAACACCCGTTGGGCCGATCAGCAGGATGTTCGACTTATCCAGCTCGACGTCGTCTTCCCTGACCGACGCGGAATTGATGCGCTTGTAGTGATTGTAGACGGCAACGGCCAACGCCTTCTTCGCGCGCTCCTGCCCGATGACGTAGCCGTCCAGCGTGTCCTTGATTTCCTGTGGAGTCGGGACTTGCGTGATCGCCTCAGCGACTTCGCGCTCCTCATCCTCAGCCAGGATCTCGTTGCAGAGCGCGATGCACTCGTTGCAGATGTAGACAGACGGGCCCGAGATGAACTTCCGGACTGAGTCCTTGGACTTGCCGCAAAACGAGCAGCGGAGGTGTTTGTCGTGCGACATGGCGGAGACTCTGCAAGAGGCGCACGCCTGGATGTTGCCGAGGCGAGTGACGATGACCGAGAGTTAACTCTGGCGTTCAGCCCGGTCAAGCAATAGACGACTGTAGTACGGTTGACGGCACGTTCGCTGGCGCTCGCTTGACGGCTGACGGCTCGCTACGGCGCTCCGCGCCTTGGTTGACCACCTGCAGTCCAGGCCGCGAGGCGGCCGAGCAGTCCAGCAAGCGAAGCGAGCGTGCCGTCCCCGGGCAAGCGAGTAGAACGAGCGAGCCTTACTTCACCCCAGCTGCCTGGGCCGCAATCACCTGCGGATCCACCAGGTCGCCACGATTCGAAATCACATTGTCGATCAATCCGTAGCTCTTCGCTTCTTCGGCCGACATGAAGAAGTCACGAATCATGTCGCGCTCGATCTGCTCGATCGGTCGACCCGTGTGCTTGCTGTAAATCGTGTTGAGCTGATGACGCAGGAAGAGAATTTCCTTCGCCTGGATCTCGATGTCAGCCGCGGTGCCTTGCGTGCCACCCGATGGCTGGTGGATCATGATCCGCGAATGCGGCAGCGCACTGCGCTTCCCCTTTCTGCCGGCCGCGAGAAGGAATGAACCCATGGACGCCGCGAGACCCATGCAGATCGTGTTCACCGGCGCCTTGAGGTACTGCATCGTGTCGTAGATCGCGAGGCCAGCCGACACGCTGCCGCCCGGCGAATTGATGTACACGAAGATGTCGCGGTCCGGGTTGTCCGCTTCGAGAAAGAGGAGCTGCGCGATGATGATGTTTGCGACGTCGTCGTTGATCGGCGTACCGAGAAAGACGATGCGATCCATCAGGAGTCGCGAGAAGATGTCATACGTGCGCTCGCCCCGGCTGGAGCGCTCGATGACATAGGGCGGGTAAATCGTGGCCATGGGGTTACTCACTGTTCGGCACCATTTGAGACGTTGTTCCGTGCGGTCAACCACTCGAACACCTTCTCCTCCGTAATGCTGCGCTCGATCTCGGGCAGGCGTCCCGCTTTCTGGAGCGACGCATAGACCTGACCCGGATCCGTCTTTCGCTGCTCGGCAACTTTGGCGACGCGATCGTCCACGTCCTTTTCCGTTGCCGCGAGCTTTTCCTGCGCCGCGATCGCGTCGATGAGCATGTCGCGGCGAACCTGCTTCTCCGCAACGGACGCGAACTCGACGCTGAACGTCTGCCGTTGTTCCTCGGGAATCTGATATGCCTGCATATAGGCGTCGATCATCCGCGTAATCCAACTGGGCGGCACATCGAACGGATTGGCCTCGGCAACATTGTCGAGCAAGGTCTGGCGCACGAGTGCGTCCGCGTCGCGCGTCGCGTGCTCTTCGAGGTCCGAACGAACGGCCGTGCGCAGTGCGGCGAGGGAATCGAAGTCGCCAACAGCGCGTGCAAAATCGTCATCCAATGCGGGCGCTGACTTTCGCTTCACTTCCTGAAGTGTGACGCGCACGTTCTTCGCCACGCCGCGCTGCGACTCGTCGGGGAAGTCGTCCGGCCACTTTACGCTTCGTTCCTTCGTCTCGCCCGGCGTCAACTCCATCACCAGTTCTTCGACGCCCGCGATGGCCTGACCTCCGCCAAGAACGAGATCATACGGCCGCCCCTCGGGCAGCTCATCATCGGTACCTTCCGGCGTCGACAACAGGACTTTCACCATGTCGCCTTCGCGCGGCTGTTCTTCGACGGGAGTCCACGTCGCCTTGTCATCGCGCAGCTTCTCGATCTGCTCTGCGACTGTATCCTCACTGACAGTCGTGGCGGCGCGGGTGACCTGAAAGCCTTCGGTGCGCTTGAGTTCGATCGTTGGTCGGACTTCGAGATGCAGCTCGAATGTCAGCGGCTGGCCCTCGTCGAACTTCACGTCATGCACGTGAGGCTGTGCGGCGACGTCGAGCTTCTCGCGCTCCATGACCTCCTTGAACGCCTCCTGGACGAGCGTTTCCAGCACCTGCTGCCGAATGGCATCCTTGAAACGCTTCCGCACCATGGCGGCGGGGGCCTTACCCGGGCGGAACCCGGGGAGGCGAACGGAGCTGGCGTACCGGCGCGCCTGCTTCTCCTCTTCCGCAAGGACCGTGGCGAGCGGGACAGAGACTTCGAGCAGGCGTTCGACGCCTTCGCTCTTCTTGGTTGTAATCTGAATGTCCATGCGGGAAAGCTAATGGGAAGCGGATGGCGCTACTACTGCGTCCCCGATGAGGTCCGCCACAATCTTGCCCGACGACAGAACGCCAGGAATTCCTGCACCTGGATGCGTGCCCGCGCCGGCAAAGTACAAATTCGCGATATCTTCGCTCCTGTTGTGTGGCCGGAACCAAGCCGATTGCGTGAGAATCGGTTCCACGGAAAAGGCGCTCCCGAGATAACTGCCAAGCGTGTCTCGGAAATGCCGTGGGTCGATCACGCGCTCAGTCACGATGTGTCTCGAGAGATCCGGCATGTACCGGCTTTCGAGATACGAGATGATCGCATTGCGATACGGGCGCGCGGCCGAGCTCCAGTCCGTGGTGCCTCCAAGATGCGGCACCGGCGACAGCACGTAGAAGCTGTCGCATCCAGGCGGCGCAAGCGACGGATCGGTCGCCGTGGGTCGATGGAGATACAGCGAAAAATCACTCGAGAGTGATTTCTTCGTGAAGATGTCCGCGAGAAGTCCCTCATATCGCGGTCCCATCAGGATCTCATGATGCGCCAGGTCGTCGTAGCGACGGTTCGTTCCGAAATAGATCACGAACAACGACATCGAGTACCGCATGCGCTCGAAACGGCGGTCAGTGTTCTTACGCCGCACCGCCGCAGGAATCATCTGCCTGTACGTTTGCGCAACATCGCCGTTGCTGACCACGGCGTCAGCCGGAATGATCTCTCCGCCTGTCAACCGCACCCCGGTGGCGCGACGCGATGCGGGGTCGACGATGATGTCAGTGACTGCGCACGATAGGCGCAGCGAGCCACCGAGCTCCTCGAACAATCGCACCATGGCGCGCACGACAGCACCGGTGCCACCCATCGCGAACCACACGCCCCAGCGCTGCTCGAGCGTGTGAATCAACGCATAAATCGACGAGCTCTGAAACGGATTACCGCCAACGAGCAGCGGATGGAAACTGAAGACCTGGCGCAGTCTCGGATCGCGGATGTACGAGTTGACGAACGCCGCGACCGAACGATCCGCGCGCAGCCTCACGAGCTCCGGAACGACACGCAGCATATCCATCATGCGTTCGAACGGTGTATCGATCAGCGCCATTCCCGCCGTGAAGATTGCCTCCGTTGCCTCCGCAAAACGCAGGTAGCCCGGCACATCGCCTGACGCGATACGCTGGATCTCCGCGATCACCTGCGCACGGACACCGGTGTAGCGAAACACCGTCCCGTCCTCGAACCGAATGTTGTAGAACGGATCGATCGCCCTGAGCGTGACGTAGTCGTCGAGTCGCTTTCCGCTCCGCTCGAACAGATCGCGAATCAGCCACGGCGCAGTGATGATCGTCGGGCCGCCATCGAAGGTGAACCCATCCTGCTCGTAGACGTACGCGCGACCGCCCGGCTTGTCGCGCTGCTCGAGCATGACGACCTCGTGCCCCTGCTGGACGAGCCTGATCCCCGCGGCGAGTCCGCCCAATCCGCTACCGATGACGACGATTTTCATATCTGCCTCTTCTCGTCGTTCACGTGGGTTCCATTGTTCCAGTTGCGGCGGGGTTGAACTCAGTGCTGTTCAGTCAGGTGCGAAAGGATGTCATCCCGCAGGCGCGAGCGGAGCGAGCGAGTGTCGGGATCTTCCGCCCACGCGCTTGACGAACGCCACAGCGCCACGATAGCAGATCCCGACACTCGCTCCGCTCCTGCGGGATGACAGCCCTTCTAAACTGCTGCGCGAATCTCACGTCGCGGCCATGGGCGCCCGACGAGAAACCGCCGAATGTCCACGGCTCGAGGCGCGAATGGCAAGGGACAGCGGGAGCGCCATGGCGAGTGAGCCGAGCAGCACCGCTCCCCACAAGCCGCGTCCGACGCAAATGAGAATGGGGAAAATCCCGTTTGCGGCGTAGAGGACAATCGGCAGTGATGACGCCGACACGTCTGACGCCCAACGACTCGGCGGCACGATCGCCACCATCACGCGTGCGACGACACAGCCCGTCAATAGCCAACCGAGCCAGTTCGTGAGTGGCATTCCGTAAAATGCATCGGACAGGAATATGCGCTGGAGGATTGAGTGCCCGCTAAGCGGCGGTAGGTGCCACAGCCAATGCGTCGTCGAGACCATTGCAGGATCCATCGACACATCCCACGCCGTGAGCACCAGCGCGGCAACCAGTGACCAGCGCCACTTCCCTCGACTGCTGTCGTCCATCGGAAGCAATCGTCCACAGATCGCGAGCGACGCGTACAGCATGAAGAACCACGACGTTGGAATGTTGAACGGCACGCGGCCGGCAACGAGATACCCGAGCTGCGTCGTGTAGGAGTACGGGCCAAAGGGATACCCGGTCGTCGTCCCGATGAGCTCCGCGCTGAGTGAGAGGCTGAACGCCGCACCGAAAAGTCCAGCCGCACGGCGCCATCCAAGATGGTTCGCCGCGTGCAGCGTCGCGGCAATGGCACCGAGGACGACCGTTGTCTGGCCGCCAAAGGTGAACATCATCGTCGCAATTCGCTGATTCGCCGACGTCGCCATCCACGTCGGAACAGGCGGCACCAGGAAGGTCGCAAACGCGACGCCCGACGCGATCAGCAACGCTGCGTGTGCAGCCAGCGCTGTCCAGGCAATGCGCGCGTCCCGTGTGCGACGAGTCGACACGTTCATCGCGCGATGGGGGAGAGACCGTCGTCCGGTATCGCGACGTGGGACGCGTCGTCCGGGCGGACACTTGCGACTGGCGCTCGCCACGCGTTCCACAGTACCGATGCTCGGGCGCCTGCACCAACGCGTGCGCGGACGCGAAACGTGTCGAAGTCGTTCTCCTCGATCGCGCCAAGGATGGCTGCATATCCCATCGCGCATGCTGTCGCGCACCGGCGCGCGTCCGGCGCGAGAAGGGCGATGCCAGGCAGGGCCTGCGCGTACAGTGCGCGAGCGCGCTCGATCTCGAACTGCACGAGCGATTTCCAGCGCGCATCGGCGCCGAGCCGGCTCGAGAGCACGTCGGCTCGATCGAGTCCGAACTGCGTGAGATCGCTATCGGGGAGGTAGCAGCGCCCACTCCGCGCGTCTTCACCCACGTCGCGCAGCACGTTGGTGAGCTGCATGGCAACGCCGAGCGTGCGTGCGTGCCGCAAGGCGCGAGAACGGGTCGCCTCGTCGCCACTGACACCAAACACGTACGCGCACATTTCGCCGACACTGCTTGCCACGCCCTCGCAATACTGGGACAGGTCGGCCCATGTCTCGTAGCGGGCCGGCGCGCAATCACGCGCGACACCGTCGAGGAGTTCGTAGAGCACGGATGTCGGAACCTGGTAACGTCGCGCGGCTTGCACCACTTCCCGGAACACGGGCCCGGTTGGCCGGCCTTCGAGGGCATCGTCGAGACGCTGCCTGTAGTTGCGGAGTAGTGCAGCCACGTCCGGTGAGGGCTGGGCCGGGATGCCGTCGACCAGGTCGTCGGCGACCCGGCAGAACGCGTACAGCGCGAACGCGGCGCGCCGCTTGTCGGCCGGGAGAAAACGACTCGCGAGCCAGAAGGTGCGCGCGTGCGTGCGTACGATGCGCCGGCAATGCGCTTCGTCGTTCATGACCATGAGGCGCGTCCGTCGTGGGCAGCGTGGGTCGTGCAGGGTGCCGTCACGCGAACACCGCTTTGGCGTCGCGAACCAGCGTTGCGAGTGGAAGCCTCGTCGACCTGCGTGCAAGCAACAACGACGCCACCATCGTGATACGTGCGCCGAGCGGCGACGGATCCGTCAGCGCCTATACACCATTTCCGTGCCGTCGGAGTTTTGGAGGACAATTGTCCGCCCCGCTGCCGTGCCCGAGAACTGGTAGCCGTTCCGAATATCGCTGAATGCGAGGTAGGCAAAGTCGCGAATGATCGCCCAGCTTCCAGATCCATTCTCGACGAGAAGTTGGCCCGCGCCCGAGCTGGTTCTCAACTTTACAGTTTCTGTCCAGCTGTGGTCTGAGGTGAGTATGAGCTCACCCGAAATGATCAGGGCTGTTGCGGTGTCGAGTTGCCGAGTGGCCGGGAGTGGCGCTCCGCCGTAGCTCACCAGCTGGTAGTCGCCGACGATGTTTTCGGGGCGAGTGCTTTCGTCGATTTCATTGGTGCATGCACCGAGGAACACGAGTGCGCAGACAGCGGCCAGGCGTCGCATGGGTGGGAGGGAGTGGGGGACGGACGAAGGGGGCGAGTCACGCCCTGTCCAATGGACGCATGGCGCGGTCCAGAAGCCACCTGCGTTGAGTCTGCGAGACACTCCTGTGGAGCAGAGCGCAACACTCTTTTTTGCTCCAACCACGGGCGCGAGGAAAAACTGCTTGGCACAAGTCATTTACCTGCAATGTTTTACGGCACAGGAACTCTTCGGCGTGTTTGGCGCAGCTCATCGCCGCCGTAAGGCCTGATACAGTAAATACCAGGGTTTGGACGCCCTGACGGGGGCGTACATCGATGGGGAGCGTTCGCAGGCTGGAACTCTCCCCATCGTCGCATTCGGTATTGCCTGCCGCGGAATGCGCTCTGGTTGCACCAGGGCGATCGACGCGAGACAAATGCGAGAGAGGGGACTTGAACCCCTATACCTTTCGGTGCCAGATCCTAAGTCTGGTGCGTCTGCCAGTTTCGCCACTCTCGCGTTTGGGCAACGTAAGACATTCGTATCAATCGGGGTAGCGGCTTGCGGCCGCTCACGGCCGGCCCCATTCTCGACATTCTTCCTCGTCCCGCGACAGCAGCACCGCGTCTCAAACCCAGGTTCTGACTCATGCGTGTAGTTCGACTGTTCCTTGGCATGGCCCTGCTCAGCATCGCCACCGCGGCGCGAGCCCAATCCGTCGTGTACAGCAACGGCGGGCCGGACGGAGTGTCTGGCGCCGCGATCACTGACCCTTTTCGAATCATCGACGACTTTAGTTTTTCGAGTCTCACGACCATCGATGGAGTTCGCTTCTGGAACATTCAGGAGGATGCGTTCCTCGTAGCCGGGTTCGAATGGGCGATCTCGACGGACGCCGGCGGCGTTCCGGGGGCGACAATCGCGAGTGGTTTCGCGTCGGCCGTCCGACAACTGCAAGGTCAGGGATGCTGTGGTTACGAGCGCTACCAAAACGACATGTTCATCGGCAGCCTGACGCTTGCGCCCGGCACGTATTGGCTCAATCTCCGTGACAACGCCGGCCCGCCGTTCATTTTTTGGGAGACTACCGCCTCGGTCAGCGGCTACGGGGCGCAGTTTGGGCAAGATGATCCGGACAACCCGAACAATCCCATTCAGTACAGCCCAATTGGCTCCGACCTGGCGTTCGAACTGACCGCTACGCCCGAGCCAGCGTCGATTGTTTTGCTCTCCACTGGTTTGCTTGGTCTCGCCGGCATTGCTCGCCGCCGGTCGCGCAGCGCGGCGTAGTTGCCCGCGACTCAGTGCTGAATGAAGTGCTCGCTGCAAGAAGCCCCCGGGGATTTTCCCGGGGGCTTCGTTTCACGCGTATGTTACGTGCCGATTGGGCGGTCTACTGAATCCTCACCGTCACCACGCGGGTGGCACCCTGTTGGCCGATGTCGTACACGAGGAACGATACGACGTCGCCGGTCTTGACCTTCGAAAGCACCGCATCGAGATCCGCGGCCGCGTGGAGCGCGTGCCGGGGACCCGGGTTGAGAACGTCGACAATGATGGTCCCGTCTGCGAAGAGCTTTTGATACGAAGGCCCAGTGACACTCACGTCACTGACAAGGAGCCCTCGACGGAACGGTTCATCAACCTTGGCACGTACATCCGCTGACAGCGGTTCAACAGTGATCCCCATCTTGTCGAGCTTGCGAGATTCGGTCGGGGCGTTTTCCGCTGGCGTTACCCGCGCCCTATCCGCCGCCGCGACCTGATTCTCCTCATCGGGCGCTTCAGTCAGCTTTACACGGAACGTCTTCTTGGTGCCGAAGCGCATCACGTCGAAGCTCACTGTCTCGCCCGGCTTATGGCTACGCACGATTCGCTGCAGCGTGCTCATGCGGTCAGTGGGCTTACCGTCCGCCGCGATGATGACGTCGCCAGCCTCGATACCGGCGTCCTTGGCCGCGCTTGGCCCATCAGTCGGATATCCGCCAACAAGCACACCCGCAACACGATCCAATCCAGCGGCCTTGGCATCGTCGGCAGAGGCGTCACCAATCCGGACGCCGATGACAGCGCGACGCACCTTGCCGTATGAAATGAGGTCGTCCATAACCTGCTTCGCCAGCGAGACCGGGATGGCGAATCCGTATCCAGCGTACAAGCCGGTGCTGCTGGCAATGGCGCTATTGATCCCGATCACCTCACCCCGAATGTTCACGAGCGGTCCGCCGGAGTTACCCGGGTTGATCGCGGCGTCAGTCTGGATGTAATCCGTGATCGCGTAGTTGCCAGGGAGCAGGCCGGGCAGCGGACGTCCTTTTGCGCTGATGATTCCCGCCGTAACCGTGAAATCGAGGCCGAGTGGGTTGCCGATTGCCACGACCCACTGACCGACGCGTGCGATGTTGTCGTCGCCGAGTGCTGCGACGGGAAGGTTGTTGCCGTCCACCTTGATGACCGCGACGTCAGTCGTCGGATCACGTCCGATGACCTTGGCCGTGAAGCTGCGCTTGTCGAGGAGCGTGACCGTCACCTTGTCCGCGTCGGCGACGACGTGATTGTTGGTGAGGATGTAGCCGTCGTTCGAGACGATGAAGCCCGAGCCGCTCGCCTCTTCAGGCTGATCCGACGGCGCCTGGTTGTCGAACTGGCGGAAGAAATCCTCGACGCCCGGCGGAAGCTGGCCGCGCCCGCGACCGCCGCGCTGCCGCCCTGCGGTGGGCTGGACGTGGGCGAAGCGCTTGGTCTCGATCGAGACGACGG
>JBDTMO010000157.1:0-9775 GCA_039934235.1 bacterium
GGGTTCGATGCCGACATCGTCGTGTGGAATCCGGATGCCTCCGTCGACGTAAACGCGATTACACTATATCATCGGCATCAGTTGACTCCATACCGGACGCGGCGTCTCACGGGGGAAGTGCGTGCGACCTACGTCGGCGGAGTGGAGGTTTATCGAGACGGACGCGTGACGGACAGCCTGCCAGGCCAAATCATTTCTTGACGTCCTTGTGGAGATCCCAAGAACTACATGACCGACTTTACGGAACTGGTTGATCTCGCCGCCGAAGCGCTGGGTGGAACCGTCATCGCCGCGAATGATGAGTTCTTCGCGCCAAAGGAAGGGCTGCTCAAGGCAACACCTGCCGAGTGGCGCGAAGGCGAATACACGGAGCGTGGAAAGTGGATGGACGGTTGGGAAACACGCCGTCGCCGCACCCCGGGTTACGATTGGGCCATCATCCATCTCGGCGCGCCCGGCATCGTGCGCGGCGTGGTGATCGACACCGCGTTCTATCGCGGCAACTATCCGGAGAGCGCGAGCATCGAAGGCTGCGACGTCCCTGGCACACCCACAGCGGATGAACTCGAGAGCGACGCGATTGAGTGGCGCACGATTCTCCCGAAGTCGCCACTGATGGGCGATACGAAGAACGCCTTCTCCGTCGACGATCATGGCCGCGTAACGCACCTTCGCCTCAACATCTTCCCCGATGGTGGTGTCGCGCGGCTTAGAGTGCACGGTGACGTGCGACCCACGCGACACGCGGGAGACAATCCCGTCACCGACCTTGCTGCGATAGAAAACGGCGGGTTCAGCGTTGTCTGCAGCGACATGTTCTTTGGTCATCGACAGAATCTGCTGATGCCAGGTCGTTCGACGCATATGGGCAACGGATGGGAAACCAAGCGTCGTCGCGGACCAGGACACGATTGGACCATCATCCGTCTCGGGCAACTCGGCGCCATTGAATGGGTGGAGTTGGACACCGATCACTACAAGGGCAACGCGCCCGGTGCGTGCATGCTCGAAGCCTGCTACCTGCCAGACGCGTCCGCGGAGGCGCTTGTCGATCCTTCGGTGCCGTGGACGGAGATCGTCGCGCAGGTAAATCTTCAGCCGCACACTCGGCATCGTTTTAGCGCCAAGCCGGGCATACCAGCGACGCACGTACGTCTCAACATCTATCCCGACGGCGGAGTGGCGCGACTTCGGCTCTTCGGACGGCGAGGTTCGGCCGCGCATCCATGACGATCACCATCGCCGCACTCGACACGATGCCGGAAACGGAAGCGGCGTTCAAGCTCGCCGCGTGCTGTGGTTCATCGAAGTGGGTTTCGAGAATGTTGGCACGCCGGCCGTTTGGTTCCCGCGACGCGCTCTTCAAGGTCGCCACGCAGGCTGCCGGGGCGCTCAAGGAGTCCGACTGGCTCGAGGCGTTTTCGCATCACCCGAGAATCGGGCAGCGCATCTCGAATGCTGTCGTGTCCACCACGGCCGAGAGTTGGTCGACGGGCGAGCAGTCCGCAGCGGCGAATGCAACCATCGCGGTTCGGGCCGCGCTGGCCAATGCGAACGCCGAATACGAAGAACGACATGGCCTCATCTTCATCATCTGCGCGAGCGGCCGGAGCGCTGAGGAAATTCTCGCGGTCGTGCGAGAGCGCACGCACAATCAGCGCGCCGACGAAATCCTCATTGCCGCCGACGAGCAGCAGCAGATCACACGTCTGCGTCTCGAGAAACTCATTTCGGAGGAAGCACCAAACGTATGAGCACCACCACGACACTCAGCACGCATGTCCTCGACACGTCGCTTGGCGCGCCGGCAGAGAATATCGCCGTCTGGCTCGAACGTGTGGACGACAAGGGCACAACAACTGAAATTGCGCGAGGCGTGACGAACGCAGACGGCCGAGTCGCATCGCTCGCGCCGGCCAGCGGTGGAATTGAGGGCGGCAACTATCGGTTGTGCTTCGACGTCGCTGGATATTTCGCCGAGTCACGACGTACCAGCTTCTATAACGAGATTTGCATCAACTTCGCGGTGGCGGACGATCCGCAGCACTATCACGTGCCGTTGTTGCTGAGCCCCTATGGCTACTCCACCTATCGCGGCACGTAAATAAACGGTGAACGGTGAACGGTGAACGGTGAACGGTGAACGGAAAGAGAACGGAGAACGGAAAGCGGAGAACGGAAAACGGAAAACGGAAAACGACTGGTTGTCATCCTGAGCGAGCGTAGCGAGTCGAAGGATCTGCACCCCACACAAAATCATGAACGCCATTCTCGCCCAGAACAGTTACGGTAAATCAGCCGTTCGCCTGCTCAAGGTCGTTCGGCACGGCACGCATCACGACATCCGCGAGCTCGCGGTCGACATCGCGCTCGAGGGCGCCTTCGAGTCGGCGCACACCACGGGCGACAACAGCATGGTGCTCCCAACCGACACCATGAAGAACACCGTGTACGCCAAGGCACGCGAGTTGTCTCTTGGCGAGCCTGAAGACTTTGCCCTTACGCTCGCGACACACTTTCTCGCCGCGAGTCCCGCCGCGTCATCGGCGCGCGTCGCCATCAAGGAGCATGGTTGGCGCAGGCTCATCGTCGACGGCACGCCGCACCAGCATGCCTTCGAGCGCGCTAGCAATGAGTTGCGTGCGGCGCGTGTATCGCTCGCGCGCGGTGGGGCGGCTGAGGTCGTCGCGGGCATCGAGGAGTTGCTCGTTCTCAAGTCGGGCCGTTCGGCATTTTCCGGATATCCGCGCGACCAGTACACGACCCTTCGCGAAACGGACGATCGCATTCTTGCGACGTCTATCTCCACGAGTTGGCGCTATTCAACTGGCGCGACAGACTTCGGCAACCTCTTTACGAGTGTGCGCCGAGCGTTGCTCGAGAAATTCGCAGAGCACGATAGCAAGTCGGTGCAGCACACGCTTTACGCAATGGGCGAAGCGGTGATCGAACACGTCGACGCGGTGGATGAGATCAGCATCACGATGCCGAACAAGCATCACCTGCTCGTGGATCTCACGCCGCTTGGCCTCGAGAACGCAAACGACATCTTCGTCCCGACGTCAGAGCCGTACGGCCTGATCGAGGCCACCCTCAAGCGCCAGCGCACACCATCGAAATGACGTCTCGTCAAGCGACCGTTGTCGCGCTCCTCTTTGCGATCAGCTGTGTTGCTCCAGCACACATCACGTCCGCGCAATCCCCCGAGCAGGCCGTCCGCTCGGCCATGGCGAACTTCATGGACGCGCTCAATGCACTCGACGTCGAGCGCATGGACGCCGCGTTCACGGATGACGTGACCGCTTTTGTGCCAACCGCGCAGGCGGATGAAGCCGTGGGTCGCGCTCAAGTCACGCGCATCTTTCGCACCTTTGCCGATCGTCTAAGGCCCACGACTCCGCGGCTGCACCTCGCGCCGGAAGACGAACGTGTCGAAGCGTCGTCGACGCTCGGTGTCGTCACGTTTCAGATCCATGACGCAGCTCCTCCTGTTACGCATCGTCGAACATTCGTCTTCCGTCGCGTTGGTGATCGGTGGTTGATCAGCCATTTTCACGCGTCTGACGTTCCAAAAACGGTGAACGGTAAACGGTAAACGGTGAACGGTGATGGTGAACGGTAGACGGTAGACGGTTGACGGTTGACGGTTGACGGTCAGGACGACAAACGGTGGGCCGTGAGTATTTCAACGATAGCTGTGCGTTCGAAGAAGTCAGCCCACCCCATCGCGTCGGCGTCATGCATGCTGTCGCGAACACTCGGGTCGGCGCCCGCGGCCAGAAGCAACCGCACCACCTCCGGATGATCGCCCATGACGGCCAGGTGCAGCGGCGTCACCTCGGCATCCCAGTGACTCCAGCGCGCGTTTGGGTCCACACCGTGCGCGAGCAACCACTGCACGGCGTCGACATTATTTCGTTTGGCCATCAAGTGCAGCACGCCAGCACTCGCGCCGCCAGAAGCCAGTAAACGCTCCGCTTCCACCCAGTCGCTCAGCGCCACCGCAGTGAGTAGATCCATCCGTCCGCCGCGCGCACGCAAAAGCTCCATCACCGATCGATCGACATCAGGCGCACTCGCATACGCGGCAGCCGGATAACCGCTGCCATCAATCGCCAAGGGATCTGCGCCCAACTCCAAAAGGAGCGCGACCATCTCACGACGATTCATCCGCACCGCAAAGTGCAGGGGCAGCTGATAGTCTTCGTTGCGACTCATCTTCCTTGACAGCATCGAAGAATCGGCGGCGATTATTCGCCGCACTTCGTCGGCGAGTTCGAGAGCGATTGCCGAGAAGATGTGATGTCGAGCGCCGCGACTGACGAGAAACTCGGCGATGGCGCGGTGTACGGCGTCCTGCGCGCCGACCCAGCACGTTGCCCACCCGATGACTTGCAATTCGTGATCGTCGCCAAGGCCCACGACGTCACCTCCCGCGTCAGCGAGGCGACGCACGACGTCGAGGTGACCGGCCGCGGCAGCCCAGTGCATCGGGTAGGTGTTGTCGCCCTTCTCGCGGACGTTGGCATCAAGTCCGCGGTGTAACAACAATTCTACGCTCGCGAGGTGTCCGCCGAAGGCCGCAGGATGCAGCAGCGTGTTCTCGTACGGCTTGTTTCGCGCATACAACTTGTCGGGATGCGCGTCGAGGAGGGCGCTCAACGCGCTGACGTCACCATTCCGCGCCGCGTCGAACAATTGTCCGTCGAGCGACAACGAATCGATGTGCGCCTTGAGTGCTCGCCAACTCGAGAAGCCATACTGCTTGGCCAGGTCGAATTGCGCGTCGGCGAGTTTGGCGGCTGGCGCTGTTTTGCGGAGCTCCCCTAACCGGCGCTTGGCCTGCTTGCGGAGCCAGGCAAGATCGGGCTCGTCCGGAAGTGATTGCGCAGCGGACGCGGGCCCGTGAGGCTGTTCGGACATATGCACCTTCCTTCCTTGGAAAAGGAGTGACCCCTTTCATGCCGCCCGTGGTCCGCAGTTAGGGCGAGGAATAGAAGGCGATGTTTGAGCTACGAGGGCGGGTTGAACCCTTTACGCGGACCGTCGGCCGCCCACTCGGCACGTGGCCGAATGGTACGCCGGAAGTGGAAATGCGACAAGGAAGAGAAATACCGTCAGCTGCCGCGCACGTTTAGAATGCCCGCGCAGTTGGCTGTACAGCGTCACGAGCATGATTGCCACCGCTACCTTCCGGTCCCTCGCTCGCGCGCAGACCGCCACGCGGCAAGGGCACGGAAGGCAACCCAGCCGACGATGGCCCCGAAGGCGGCATAGACGGGAAGCTCAAAGGGAACCCGTCCATCGGCGAACCCCCTGTCTGGGCGCGAATGCGATCGACTTCAGCGTTGTATTCTACGATGCCAGCGTAACACGCAGTGGCCGAGCCGACGACCGATGCCGTGACGGCGGCCAACCAGTAACGCCATGTATGCCGAGTCCCGTGCGCCATAGTTGGCTTGCAAGTTAGCGGAGAACTCCGCTTCAGAGCGGCCAACGCGCCGCGCTGTGCCGAGGAAACATTACGGGACGCTTGTCGGCCGCAACGCGGTTATGCTGCACCGCGGCTCGACCCGCGGTGTAACGCCTCGACTACTGCCGCTGGATTCTGCGCGGTCACTCGCAGGAGCGCCAAGGCGGGTCCATCCGGCGTGCGGCGCCCCTGCTCCCAATTGCGGAGCGTCGCGACACTCACCCCAATCATGAGGGCGAACTCGACCTGTGACTGGCCAAGATCGGCGCGGAGGCTCTTTACATCGGCGGGCTTGAACGTGGTCGTGCGCGCGGGCTTCCGCCGACCGCGGCGAATCTGTCCCGCCTGACGAACACTCGTCAGCAATTCTTCGAATGCCGCTGCTTTCATTTGAACTCCTCCCGGACCAGCCGCGCTAGGATCTTCAATTGCGCGGACGTCAAATCGCCCTGCTCGTTCTTCGCGTAGACGTACAGCATGTAGCAGACCTGCTCGTCGACGGCCCAGTAGTAAATCGTCCGGACTCCGCCTCGCTTCCCACGGCCTTCCGCACCCCAGCGCAGCTTCCGGAGCCCGCCGCCACCAGGGATCAGCGCTCCCTGCTCAGGTCGCAGGACGAGTGCCAACTGGAGCGCCCGATACTGTTCGTCACTAAGATGGCGGCGGACATTCGAAGTGAAGACCGGCGTCTCGACGAAGCGCATGGATCAGTATACGCCAATGGCGTACTCCGCGCCACGCTCGGTGTGCAGCATACGCATTCGCTAAAGTTCGCGTTGATCGAGGATGGACGCGGTAACAGGATCGTTCCGTGCCGCGCTGGTAGCACGTCGCAGCAGCCATTGTCCGGCCGCGATGACGACAGGGCTGATAACCGCGGCGAGGACACCAGCGACCGCAGCGAACGACAGCGTGAAGGACGGGCCGCCATGGATATGGACTCTGACCGCCTGATTGTAAGGCCGCCAAGTGCTCGGGCGAGTCAGAAAGCCGATACCAACCACAAGCAGACTGAAGCCGGCTGCGCGGACGCCCCGAGCGGTTCTGATACGCTCCTTGGCATCCGCTTGCGCGAGTGCTTCGGCAACGGTGCGTCGATGCGGCGGTAACGCCGCGTCCTTAATCAGCACGCTTCTCCCGGAGCAGTGTGATCCGCCCAATCGCCCAAGTTCCGCAGCGAGCGAGCATGATATAGTGTGAGCGCGCGGCCGCGCGGCCGAAAGTTATGGAAATATCGGAAGGGTTAACTCTTTCACGCTGACGGACCGTCATGCTCACGGTGCTTCGCCACCTGCTCGCAATCGCGGCGCTGCCATTCGTCGTTGCAGTGGTCATCCCACTCTATTTGGCGCGCACCAACCACGTGACCTTGGCGCTCGGTACCTCGGCGCCAATGCTCCTGGCTCAGGCGACCGCGCTGTTCTTCCTGCTGATTGGCCTCGCACTGTTCGTGTCCTCACTCAGACGATTCGCCACTGACGGCAAGGGCACCCTCGCGCCCTGGGATCCCCCGCGGCAACTCGTCATTGCGGGACCATATCGCTACGTGCGTAATCCGATGATTTCCGGCGTTGCGTTCATCCTCATTGGTGAGGCACTCATGCTGGTCTCTCGCCCGCACGCAACATGGGCGCTCACGTTCCTCATCATCAATTGCATTTACATTCCCCTGCTCGAAGAGCCACAACTCGAGCAACGCTTTGGCGCATCGTATACCGACTACTGCAATCACGTTCCGCGATTGATTCCGCGACTTCGGCCGTGGAGCGGACTGTCATCCTGAGCGAGCACAGCGAGTCGAAGGACCCGCACCACCGACTGTCATCCTGAGCGAGCGAAGCGAGTCGAAGGATCTGCACCACCGGATGTTCTGCTTACCTCGATAACCATGACCCGACCATTCTTCTCGACCGCGCTGCTCCTGACCATCACGTCCACCACTGTGATGGCGCAGGGCGCTACGCTGCCGCCGCTCCCCGCCGCGCTGGGCGCTCCGAAACCAGGGCCCGTCACGAGCGCGCCCTACGCTCCGCAGCCAATCGTGCAGGGAGGCATCGTCGTCCCGCTCTACCCTCCGAACTCGCCCTACCTCAAATCCGACCGCGTGCGCGAGGCCGAGGTCTACAACATGAGTCAGGCCGTACCGGGCCGGATCAACAGCATCGTCAACATCCACAACCCGTCCATCGAGTTCCATGCTGTGGACCGTGGGCTCAACACCGGAGCGGTAGTCATCCTGGTCGCAGGCGGCGGTCACAACTCGCTGAACGTTGGCGGCGAGGCTGCGGACTTCGTTCCGTTCTTCTACAACTACGGCGTCAACACCGTCATCCTCCGCAATCGCCTGCGCCGAGATGGCTATGACGCGCAAGTCGACGCGGTGAACGACGCGCAGCAGGCCATCCGCATGGTGCGCGCATACGCGACGCCATGGAACATCGACCCGAACAAGATCGGCATCATGGGCTTCTCTGCGGGCGCGGAGCTGGCGGCACCATCGGCGATCTCGTTCGGCGACTTCGACCGGAAGAACAGCGCGCCAACCGATCCACTATCCGGAATCAGTTCGCGTCCCGACTTCGTCGGCATCATCTATCCCGGTCCGACGCCATTCTCGGCAAGAAATCCAACGGGCCCCTCGTCGGTGTGGGGGCGCAATCCGACACCGCCGTCCATCCCGCGCAATGCACCGCCGGCGTTCCTGGCAACGGCCGGTTCAGGCGATCGCATCCACGCGCTGTGGGCGATGGACTACGCCAACGCGATGCTCGACGCCAGCGTGCCGAACGTCGAGCTGCATGTCTATGGCAATGGCCGGCATCCGGGCGACTCGCTGTCGGACGGCAGCCGCATGAGCGGCGGACTCACCGACCGCAACGCGATGCCGATGGGTACCTGGCAGCATCGCTTCATCGACTGGTTCCGCGACCTCGGCTTTCTTCAGAAGCCGGGCGTGGAGACGAAGGCAGCGAAGGACGTCGCGACGTTCGCTAGGACCCGGGTTTCCGGCTCAGCCGCGCCCTGAGTCTCTCGCGCCTCGCGCCTCGACTCATCGGAAAAGGCGCGGCGCGAAGTCGTTGAGGTAGTCGCGCCAGTTCATCCAGGTGTGGCCACCCGCGCTCTCGTGGTACACGTAGTGGATGCCATGCTTATCGAGCACGCCGCGCGTGGGCGCCACGCTGCGGTAGAGAAAGTCGTCCTTGCCGATGGCGTAGTAGACGAGCTTGAACTCCTTGGCCCCGCGGTCGAGCGCCGCCGCGTTCTGCTTCTCGTAGCTGCTCACCTGCGCGGTGTCCATCAGTCCCATGCTGAAGACGCCGACGTAGCCGAATCGATCGGAGTGCGGCAAGCCGAATTGCAGCGTGTGTGCGCCGCCCATCGAGAGGCCAGCTATTGCGCGCGCACCCGGGCCGCTCAGCGTGCGGAAGTTCGCTTCGGTGTACGGGATGACATCCTTCAGCAGGTCGTCGCCGAAATCGGTGTTGACAAGCATGTCGGCGCCGGGCCGGTCCGGCGTATGGCCGAACGGCATGACGACGATCATCGGCTTCGCCTTGCCAGCCGCGATCAGGTTGTCGAGGATGTAGTTCGCGTGGCCTTCGGACGTCCAACTGTCGTCGCTGTCGCCGGCACCGTGCACGAGATAGAGCACGGGATAGCGCGCGCTGTTCTTCATGTAGCCCGGCGGCGTGTAGACGTGCGCACGCCGCTTTACGCCGAGTGTCGTGGACCAATACTCGACCGTGCTCACGGCGCCGTGCGGCAAGGAGCGGTCGTACGCCTGAAATGCGCCCGCGGGGCCGGCCACCTCGAATACGCTGTTCGTCCCCACACGCTCCTCGGAGAAGCGAGTGGCCTGGGGATCGGGGACGCGAGCGCCGTTGACGCGGAAGTCGTAGCGATACGTGCCCGGCTCCACCGGCACGGCGGTGGTTCCTGACCACAGTCCCAGACTGTCCTTCGTCATCGCGACGCCGCCTGGTCCGCCGGCACTGCCGAATGGGATCGCGGCGGCGTTGTCACTGCTGGTGACCGACGCGCTCGTCGCCTCGGGCGCGCAGACGCGGAACGTCACGCGCCCATCAGCCAGTGTCTCGACGGACTTGTACGTCGCCGGTCCGGGGAAGAAACCAGCGGGCAGGCAGCTCGGCCGGCGAGCTGCGGGCGTCTGCGCGAGCGCGGGGAGTCCCGCGACACAGAGTAGGCAGAGCGACCGGATGCGTGCGTTGGTGGACATCGTGTCTCGCGGGGTCTGGGGACTTTGTGTACTGAACACACATTATGAGCAGCCGATTGTGTGCG
>JBDTMO010000158.1:0-9763 GCA_039934235.1 bacterium
CGTTGTTCTTGTGCGTCTTCGGCCTGTACCCGCTCGCCAATCGGCTCACCGATGGCGACGCGATTCAATGGTACGGTCACGCGCGCACCTTCTGGTTGGTGATCGGCGGCGCGCTGATGCTCGTGCTGCTGGCGATTTCACGTGTGAAGCCCGCGGGCGTTGACGCGTTGTGGACAGCCGTGACGGAACGAGTGCTTCGTATTCCGCCACGCATTTTTCTTGGCGGCGTTGCGCTCTTTGCCTTTGCGGCGGCAGCCACGTTCGCCGTCATCTGCTTTGGACGTCAGCCACACAACTCCGACGAAGTCGCGCAGTTGTTTCACGCGAAGATCCTGTTGAGCGGACGGCTCGCGCTGCCACCCGATGCCAATCCTGAATTCTTCGGGATGGACAACATGATCGACCGCAATCGGTGGTATTCGCAGTTTCCAATTGGCGGGCCGGCGTTTCTGGCCGTTGGGATCGTGCTTCGCGCGGCATGGCTCGTGAACCCTGCACTGCTCGCGCTGACCATCCTGTCGTTGTACGGATTTGCGCGCCGCGCCTATGGCGAGCCTGTCGCGCGCGCGTCCGCCCTGCTCATGGCACTCAGTCCGTTCGCGCTCTTCATGGCCGCGAGCTTCATGAACCACCTTCCGGTGTTATGGCTGACGACGGTGGCGATGATGCAGCTCGCCATCTGGGTCGATACCGATCGCCCGCGCGACGCCAACCGCTCCGCTGCGTTGATTGGACTCGCCATCGGTGGCGCATTCATCGTGCGCCCGCTCGATGCGCTCGTCATCGCCGGCGTGATTGGGCTCATGCAGCTCGCCAACATCCGCGGCAGCATGATCCGCGTGCGGTCGCTGGCCTTCCAGATCGTCAGCGGGCTCATACCCGTGGCTGTGCTGTTTGCCGTCAACATGCAGACGAACGGCGCGCCAATGCGGTTGGGCTACGAGGTGCTTTACGGCAGCGCACACCAGCTCGGCTTTCATCTCGATCCATATGGCACGCTGCACACCCCGCTGCGCGCCATCGTATTCGCGTCGAAGTACCTGCTGCAGTTGAATGTGTTGCTGTTCGAGTGGCCGCTGCCCGCGGTTGGAATCATCGTGGCGGGCCTCGTTGCGCTGCGACGTCCAACGAAGTGGGACCTCTTCCTCATCGCCCTGCTCCTGGCGCAGGTCGTCGCCTACGCGGTGTACTGGCATGACGGCAGCTTTCGTGGCCCGCGCTTTCTCTTTACCGCGATGCCGGCCATCGTCATCCTCACCGCGCGGGCGCCATTTGTCATCTCGGCGGCCACCCACGGAGCCGTTCGCCGAGCCGTGATGCTCGCGATTCCTGCGTGTGTGCTCATTGCGTGGCTTGTCGGCGGAATGAGCGACAGTGTGCCGGGCCGAGTGCGCATGTATCGGCGCGGGTCTGTGGTGATGCGCGTGGACCCGGCGACGATGGCGCGCGAGGCAGGGCTTCATCACGCGTTGGTTTTCATCAACGAAGGTGTCGCGGCGCGCAATCTTCACTATCTGTGGGAGATGGGCCTGAGCCGCGGCAACGCGGCGCGTCTTACGGTGTCTGCGTCGGAGTGTGCGGTTCGCATGTCGATCGACGCGGAGGAAGCGCTTCAACCTCCGCGGATGCAAGGCAGGCTCGATCGCCTCGTGAAGGGCGCCCTCGCTTTTGACAAGCAGGAACCACCGACGCAACCAGCGGCGTGCCTCGAAGACATTCGTCGAGACAACGAGGGCTCTGCGTCCTTTGGCCCCTTCTTCCCCGCCAACACGATCGACGATAACGGCCGCCTCGGTGGCGATGTCGTGTACGCCCTGGACCTCGGCGAGCACGACGAAGTGTTGCGTCCGAGGTTCGGTGATCGGAGCTGGTACCGATTTGGGATTCACCTCGCGGCGGGCGACTCCGTGCCGACTCTGACTCCGTACTCGGCGTCAACTCGGTGAAATCGTTGCGTGCGCGGGTATTACGCCGTCTGAACTGCAATGCCCAGCCACACTGAATCCAGGAAGGTCACCGCGGCAACTGTCGCGTTCCTTGTCGCGTTCCTGTTAGTCGGTCTTCTTGTCTTCAAGGACTACGGAATTTCGTGGGATGAATTCCCCACGCGGCAATTCGGCGTCATGTATGTCGAGCATCTCATACCCGATGCACACACCCTCGATTCGCTGCGCGTTTCAGGCGGGCCGGCGTACGAGCGCTTCGGGCCGGTCTTCGAGATCCTGCTGGTGCGCGCCGAGAAGTTGCTGCCACGCATGGACATTCGGTCGACGTTCATGATGCGCCACCTGATCACGTTCCTCGTGTATTTCGTCGGCGTCGTCCTGTTCCAGCGCCTGTGCCGGCGCCGGTTCGGGCCCGGGATTTCCTTGCTGGCGTGCGTGTGCCTGGTAATCAGCCCCCTGCTGTTTTCGCACGCGTTCTACAACGTCAAGGACATCGCGTTTCTCACGATGTTCGTCGCGTCGATGTTGACGCTCGACAGCGTGCTCCGTCGTCCGGGATGGCGCACGATGCTCCTCCACGCCGCGACGACAGCAATCCTGTTCGGCACGCGCGTACTCGGCGTCTTTCCAATGATGCTGACCGCCGGCGCGATGTTGATACAGCGCCCCACGCGCCGAACGCTTGGTTTGCTGGTCGGCTATGGCGTGGTCGTCGCACTGCTGCTGCCCATCGTGTGGCCGGTGTTGCGCATCGATTTTCTGCGCATCGTGCACGATGCCGTGTTGGGTTCAACGAGCAATCCGTATCGCGGGGTGAATCTCTTCCGCGGGCGCATGATCGACGCGTCTGCACTGCCGTGGGACTACGTGCCCACGTGGATGCTCATCACCACCCCGTACATCGTCAGCGCGCTGTTCCTCCTTGGGCTCGGCGTCCTGCTGGTGAGGTTTGCGCGTAAACCGCGTGAGTTGGTCAATCCGGACCGGCAGCTCGACGTCCTCGTCCTCTGCTGGTTTCTGCTGCCAGTGTTGGGCACGATGATTTTGCGGCCCATCATGTATGACTCGTGGCGCCATCTGTTCTTCGTCATTCCTGCGCTCGTGTATCTCGCCGCGGTTGGCATGGAGGCGATCTTCAATTTTGCGTTGGCGCGCGTTGGCGAAGGTCGTCGCCCCATGGTGTCAATGCTGCTGAGCACGGCACTGCTTTTGTGCCTCGCACCTGTCGTCAACTTCATGGTGCGCAATCACCCCTTCGAGCATGTCTACTTCAATCGGTTCGCGGGCAGCGACATGAAGGAAGTAAAGCAGCGCTTCGAGCTGGACTATTGGGGACTGTCGTACCGCAAGGCGTTGGAGTACATCGTGCACACTGATTCTGCGAGCCAAATCCGCATTTTCGCTGCGACGTATCCGGGCCGAGTGAATGTCGCAATGCTGCTGCCGCAGGATCGGTTGCGCGTCGTTCTGGTGCCCACACTGAACGAGGCGGACTACTTTGTAACGAATTATCGCTTCCATCCCGACGACTACCAGTTCCCGTACGAGGTGTTCAGCGTGCGCGTCGGGAATGCGTCGATTGCGTCCGTATTCGAATCGGGCACGCATCACCTTCATCAGTTGCGTCCTAACTCCGGATCCCTCCCGAGATGAATCCCGTAGAGACTGTGGCCTGCCGGTGCTGTGGCAACGCGAGGCTTGAACCCATTCTGTCCCTTGGTGTGCAGCACCTGACGGGTGTGTTTCCCCGCTCACCGCACGAGGTCCTTACTGCGGGCCCGCTCGAACTGGTGAAGTGTTTTGGCGATGAGGCGTGCGGCCTGGTGCAGCTTCGGCACACGTACGATACCTCCGAGATGTACGGCGGGAACTACGGGTATCGGTCGGGGCTCAACCAGTCGATGGTGCGGCACCTTGGCAATTCGGTGCGCGCGCTGCTCGCAAAGTTTCCGGTGCAGGACGGCGCCATCGTGCTGGACATCGGGAGCAACGACGGCACGCTGCTGTCGTTCATGCCGCCGACGGCGCACCGTGTAGGCATGGATCCGACCATCGCAAAATACCGGGCGTTTTACGAAGAAGGCATCCACCCCATTCCGGAATTCTTTTCGGCGGCCACCTTCCGGAAACATCACGGTGAGCAACGCGCGGACATCATCACGTCGATCGCAATGTTCTACGATCTCGACGATCCGCTCGCGTTCGTGCGCGACATCGCGGCGGTCCTGGCGCCGGAGGGCGTCTGGTATTTCGAGCAGAGCTACCTGCTGTCGATGCTCACGCAGAACGCGTACGACACCATCTGTCACGAGCACCTCGAGTACTACGCGTTCGAGCAGATTCGATGGATGATGCATGCCTGTGGTCTTCGCGTCATCGACGCGCAATTGAATGACGTGAACGGCGGAAGTTTCTCGGTGACGGTGTGCCATGAGAACGCACTCCATCGGCCGAACAAGAGTGCGATCAATGCGCTGGTGTCGCTGGAACAGACGGCGAAGCTCGATACGCTCGAGCCATACCACGAGTTTGCGACGCGTGTGGCCTCGCATCGCGATCGCCTTATCGCGACGCTGGATGACATTCGGCGGAGCGGGGCGACGCTCCTGGGCTACGGCGCGTCCACCAAGGGCAATGTCATCCTTCAGTATTGCGGTCTTGGTATCAACGAGATTCCTGCCATTGCCGAAGTGAATCCGGACAAGTTTGGCGCGTTCACGCCTGGAACGAACATTCCGATCATTTCGGAAGAGGAAGCGCACGGGCGCAATCCCGATTACTTCCTGGCCATGCCCTGGCACTTCCGTGAGAATCTCCTCGAGCGAGAGAGCGCCTTCCTGCAGCGCGGGGGCAAGATGCTCTTTCCCCTGCCGGACATCTCCGTCGTTGAGGCCTAGCGCACGCGCCCGAACGTGAGTCGTCACCGGTGAACAGCACGAACACGTCACTCAAGACGCTGGTGATGATCCCGACCTACAATGAGCGGGATAACGCTCCGCGTATGGTCGAGGCCATCAAGGCGCTCGATCTCGATGTCGACGTGATGTTCATCGACGACAATTCTCCCGACGGCACGGGGCCGCTCCTCGAGGCACTACGCGCCGATTATCCGCGCCTGTCAGTGCGCCACCGCGCTGGCAAGAACGGAATTGGCAGCGCGCATCTCGATGGCATCGCCGCGGCGTATGAAGGCGGTTATCAACGCCTCGTTACCCTCGACTGCGACTTCAGCCACAGTCCCGAAGACATTCCAGCATTCCTGCGCTCCGCGGACATTGCCGACGTCGTCGTGGGGTCGCGCTGGACGGCGATGAACAGCTTGCCGGGCTGGAATCTCTACCGTCGAATGATGACGGGTATCGGCCACTTCCTGACGCGCGCCGTGTTGGGAATGCCGTACGATGCCACGGGAGCCTTTCGCGCGTATCGGCTCGACCGCATACCGCAGGAGGTGTTTTCGCTCGTGCGGTCACGGAGCTACTCGTTCTTTTTCGAGAGCCTGTTCATCCTGCACAAGAACGCGTGTCGCATTCACGAAATTCCCATCGTGTTGCCGGCGCGCACGTACGGGCACTCGAAGATGACGATGAGCGGCGCAATCGGAAGCGTGCGCATCATGCTTGGCGTCGCCGCGCGATATCGCCGGCGTCCGGCGGAGTTTCGCATGACCACTGCGCCTGTCGCGATTGAAGCGCAACTTCATGATCCGCAGCATTGGGGTCCGTACTGGCAGCAGTCGGAGCAGTTGAGCAAGCGCACCTACTCCGTGATTGCGTCATTGTATCGCCGTGTGTTCATCAGGCCTCGGCTGCATCGAGTGTTGCGGCGCTACTTCAGCAACGGCTCGCAACTGTTGCATGCAGGCTGCGGTGGTGGGCAAGTCGATCAAGGGCTCCACGAGCAACTCCGCATCACCGCGCTCGACATCTCGGCCGACGCCTTACGTCTCTATCAGGCGAACAATCCGACGGCGTTTCGCCTGAAACACGGCGATATTCTCGCACTGCCTTATGCGGATGACACCTTCGACGGGTACTACAGCTTAGGCGTCATCGAGCACTTCACCGCGGATGAAATCCGGCGAATTCTTGCCGAGGCGTCGCGGGTGTTGAAGCCGGCGGGTAAGGTGGTGTTGTTCTGGCCACACGCGAAAGCAACGAGCGTGTTGGTGCTCGGCCTGGCGCATCGTCTCATGGCGAAGAGCGGGAACACGACGGAGCTGCATCCGGCGGAGATATCGCTGCTGACGTCGCGCGTGATGGCTCAACGCGTGTTCGAGGACAACGGCTTCAGGATGACGTCGTACGACTTTGGTGCCAAGGATCTATGGATCCAGGCAGTTGTCGTCGCCGAGCGGTCTGACAGCGTGCAGTAGCGTTGTCATCCCGCAAGAGCCAAGCGATTGTCGGGATCTGCCGTCGTTGCGCCAGAAGCAAGCAATGGAGCTCGGAGAGTAGATCCCGACACTTGCTCGCTCCGCTCACTCGTGCGGGATGACACCCTTCGCTTACGCCGCCGCCGGGTACACCTCGAAGATTCCCGCTGCGCCCATCCCGCCACCAATGCACATGGTGACGAGGCCGTGCCCGCCGCCTCGACGTCCAAGCTCGTGGACCAGTTGCGTCGTCAGCTTTGCACCAGTTGCGCCAAGCGGGTGACCGAGCGCGATGGCGCCGCCGTTCACGTTGACTTTGTCCTGCGGCATCTTCAGCTCGCGCATCACCGCCAGCACTTGCGACGCAAACGCCTCGTTGAACTCGATGAGGTCGAGATCGTCCATCGTCATGCCGGCACGAGCAAGGACTTTGGGAACCGCCTTTAGGGGACCGACGCCCATGATGTCGGGTTCGACGCCCGCAACCGCAAAGTTCACGAAGCGTGCGAGTGGCCTGAGTCCACGTGCGTCAGCGACCGAGCGGCGCATGAGCAAGACCGCCGCCGCGCCATCGGAGTAGGGACTCGCATTGCCGGCCGTGACCGAGCCGGTGGCCTTGAACGCTGGCCGCAGCTTCGCGAGGCCCTCGGCCGTCGTCTCGGCGCGCGGGAGTTCGTCCTTGGCAAACTCCAATTCCTGCACGTGCTTCTCCGTTCCATTCCAGGTCACGCGCTCCACCGGGACCGACACGATTTGGCCGTCGAAGCTGCCGTTCATCATCGCCGCAGCCGCCTTGTGCTGGCTGCCAAGTGCCCACGCGTCCTGATCCTGCCGACTCACCTTCCACCGGTCGGCGACACGCTCGGCGGTAAAGCCCATGCCGATGTACGACTCCATCGCGTCGGCGTCGAGTCGCGCGTGGTAGCCTGACATCGGCACCTGGCTCATCATCTCAACGCCACCGGCGAGCACGACGTCAGCCATGCCGCTCATGATCTGCATGGCGCCGTTAGCAATGCTCTGAAGTCCGGATGAGCAGAAGCGGTTGACGGTTTGCGCTGGGACTTCGACGGGGAATCCTGCGCGCAGTGCGCTGAGTCGCGCGACGTTGAGACCCTGTGATGCTTCCGGCATCGCGCAGCCCCACACGACGTCGTCGATCATCGCGGCGTCCATCCCGACGCGCGAGACAGCTTCCTTCATGAGAAGCGACGAGAGTTCGATAGGATGCGTCGCGGAAAGCGCGCCGCCTTGCTTGCCTTTTCCGACGGCAGAACGAACGGCAGACACGAGTACGACGTCGTTGTCATTGTCAGGCATTATGTGTCACTCTGAGTAATGTCATCCTGAGCGAGCGAAGCGAACGACTGGTTGTCATCCTGAGCGAGCGAACGACCATTTGTCATCCTGAGCGAGCGAAGCGAGTCGAAGGATCTGCACCAGCCCCTAGTTCCTGAGCGGCTTGCCAGTCTTCAACGTGTACACAATCCGCTCCTGCGTCTCCTTTGTTCCGAGCAAGCGCAGGAATGCGTCGCGCTCGAGATCGAGAATGTCCTGTTCCGTTACAATGCGCGGCGGACCATCGCCACCGCAGAGCACGTACGCCAGTTCGCGCGCAATCCGCACTTCGTGATCCGTGATCACGCCACCTTCACGCATCGCCCAGCCTGCGTATAGCAGATTCCCCATCGCTGCCTTGCCCAACGCGGTGATCGTGCGCGGGAGCGGCGCGACGTAATCGGGCGCGAGGTCGAGGACGCGCGCCTTTGCGTCGGCAATGAGGCGATCGCGGTTCATCGTGATGCGATCGGCCACCGGCCTGAGGAAGCCAAGTGATTTCGCCTCGAGCGCACTCGTACTCGTCGTCGCCATGGCGATGAGCTTGAACGCCCGCCGCACCGCCTCGAATGGATCTGCCTCGTCGTACGCCTCGAGCGCTTGCGTAAAGCGGAAGAGCAGCTCCTTCGTCCCGCCACCGGCGGGAATCAACCCAACGCCTGCCTCGACAAGCCCCATGTACAACTCAGCGTGCGCCTGGATGCGATCGCAATGCAGGGCGTATTCGCAGCCGCCGCCAAGCGTAAGGCCGAACGGCGCGGCGACAACCGGAAACGGCGCGCGACGCACGAGCTGTGCTCCGTCCTGGAAATAGCGCACCATCTGGTCGAGACCTTTCCAATCCTGCGCCTGCGTCTGCGCGACGACCATCCCGAGATCGGCGCCGGCGCTGTAGGCACGCGTGTCATCATTGCCGATGACGAGGCCGACATACTTGCCGCTCTCAACGCGATCGAGACCGGTGCGCAACATCGTAAGGACGTTGGCGCCCATCGTGTTCAACTTGCTGTGCGCCTCGAGCAGCAGGACGCCGTCGCCGAGGTCGAGCAGGCTCGCGTCCTTCGACGTTTCGACGACCGCGTTCTTGCGCGACCGTACCGTCTCGAGCTTGAGCTGTCCCGGCACTGGTGGCACCGGCGCATACGTGCCGTCGAACTTCGCGTACGCCCAGCCGCTGTCCTCCGGCGCGAAGAACACGCCACCCTTTGCCGCGTCGAGCAACGGAGGAGTGTCGAGACCGAGTAGGCCAAAACCCTCGCGCAAGAAGTCGTGACCGAGGCAATCCATCTGCTGATACGGACCCGCCTCCCACGCATAGCCCCACTCGATCGCGCGGTCGACGGACACGATGTCGTGCGCAATGGCCTGCGTCGTCTTCAGCACGTAGTGCGACATGCGCAGCAGGTAATTCCGCACGAACTCGCCGTACTTGCCCGGAAGTTTTTCCGCCATCGGAATCCGTTTCGCCAGTGGCTGCTTGAGCAGCGCGGCGAGCGCCGGATCGTCGACTTTCTGTTGCGGGCCATACTCGAGGGTCTTCCAATCAAGCGTCGTGATGTCCTTGCCGACTTTCTTGTAGAATCCGCCGCCGGTCTTATCGCCGAGGCGACCGCTCTCCGCGAGCTTGGCCACCCAATCCGGCATGGTGAAGTCTTCGCCCGTGCTTGCGCTCAATCCTTTCGACACGTGGAGCAGGATGTCGAGCCCCGTGATGTCTGCCGTGCGAAATGTGGCGCTCTTGGCGCGACCGAGCAGCGGGCCGGTGAGTGCATCGACCTCGTCGATCGTGAGGTCTGTTTCCATCATGCCTTTCATCGCGGCGACCATGCCGTAAACGCCAAGCCGGTTCGCGACAAAACCCGGAACGTCCTTCGCGACGACGATGCCCTTGCCGAGGACGACTTCGCTGAAACGTCGCGTGGCGTCGAGCGCTTCTGGTGCGGTGTCCGGCGTGGGGATGATTTCGAGCAGGTGGAGATATCGCGGCGGATTGAAGAAATGCATGCCGAGGAAGTGCTGCTTGAATGCGTCGGTTCGGCCTTCGACGAGCACGTGCATTGGAATGCCCGATGTGTTCGACGCGATGATGGCGCTCGGCTTTCGC
>JBDTMO010000159.1:0-9680 GCA_039934235.1 bacterium
TGAATCGGAGTCCCATTCCCTCAATCTACATCGAAGCTTGGGCAGCCGCATAACGCCCCAGCTCACCTGCGGGCGAATCAAATAAGAAGCGCGGGCGCAGCCCGCGCAAATCCATCGATCGCCCGTCTGGTGCAGCGTCCGTTAGCCAGCAGGCGAAATGATCTCGACCGGAAGCACCGCGCGCCAATCGATCCCGACAACTCGACAAATATCCTGGAGCGCATCGACGGTGTACTTACGCAAGTATGCGGGATCGGCAAATACAGGAGCCAGCTCCCAACCAACGCGCTCACTGTACTCCTCAATCGTCTGCGCCGACTCAAGCATTTGTAAGCGCGCATGTTCTACCAAGGCGCTGAGCGAGACACGTTGCTCGGGCGGTTGAGCGCCCGGACCCTCGAGTGCGCCGAGGGGCGTGAGGCCGACCGCTTGCGTGATGATGATGAGTTGATCCAGCGAGATGTTGCTAGTGACTTCGGCGTCGTAGCTCTCGACATCGAAGTACCAGTCTGAGTTCAGGCCGGCCGCGGCAGCAACCGCGTCAGGCTCAATGCCGGCGCGCTCACGGGCCTCGCGGATCCGCTCTGCTGATGACGACATTGGCTATTTGGTGGCTGCCGCGAAGTGATAGGGTTGCTGGCTAACGCCCAAGTTCTGCTGCAAGCGAATCAAATAAAGCGAGCGAAGCGAGCAATCAGAAGATCGCTTGACTGCAGCAACGCACGTTAGGGAACAGGCGCATTGATCTATAGCCGCTCTGGCTGATCCCTAGACGCGATCCCGAGTGCAGCAACGGCGTCATGCTCAGCTGCCGTGAGTGTGAGGATACCCTCACGCTCGTGACTGACTACCCCGAGCATGATCTGCTGATCACGGTAGAACGTCGGCCCCTCTAGGCATCCTTCATCCCACTCGCTCGTCGGATATGTGAAAAGCCCGTCTGGGAAGTATGCGCGAAGTACGCCAATGCTGCTGCCCGACAGCAACCAGAGATCGGTGGATCTGTTAAGCTCATCCCGCTTCGCGGCGGACATCCGTGGCCGAACTTGGGCGTCCAGACGGAACGGGGCCATCTCTGCCTCGAAGCGATCAGGGAAGGGCGCGGCTTTCCCCTGGAGCCAGAGGCGATCGACCGTGAAATCGGAAGCGCCCTTGTCTACGCACCACGCCAGAAGTTGCCATGTCTGATCGGCGCTCATGTCGTCCGCGAAGAGAAAGCGATGCACGACTTTCACAATGATGTGTGTTGTTCCCTAACGACCGCCGTTCAGCTGCGGCCGAATCAAATAGAGCGAGCGGAGCGAGCCGACGATAGCTCGGTCCGTCGGCTGCAACGGCTTGTTACGGTGCAGCGACGCCGGACCGGAAGAACGCCGCGCGCATTGCCGGCGCGAGCTGGGACCGCCGCGTCGTGGCCACTGGCGCAGGCGCGTGGCGCGCGACGCAAGGAGTGCGTCGAGATCTCCGTGGCGTGCGTGGCGCGGTTCCCGGCGGAAGCGCGTGGCGCACCACCCAAGGAGTGCTCCGTGATGCGGGTGCCGTGATGGGCGCGGGGCCGGCGCAGTAGCCGCAGTGCACACGGCTTGGCGCGGACGCGTCGACTCAGCCTCATCGGCCACACGCTTGATCGTGTTGCATCCCTAAAGCCGCACGCCGTTCATCGAATGGCCGTTGCAACGTAACGCCCAAGTTCAGCTGCAGGCGAGTTCATAAAAGCGAGCGAAGCGAGCCATCATTGAATCGCCTGACTGCTGCAACGCACGTTAGACAACATCATGCTAGGAGCCGGAATGCCACTCGAGCCTGAGGCTCAGCAGGGCATCCAGCTGCGTGCCATGTTCCGGCGGAAAGGCCAGATCGAATGCATACACGACCCCCTTGGCGCCGGCCAGGAGGCGCCAGTGCGCCGCGATGGCGTGCTCCGCATCGAGGCCAACGGCACCACCCCAGTCCGTCGGCGCACCGTAGCGTCCATACCCGTCCCCGCTGTGGCGGATCATCGCCGGGCCGGCACTCAGCCAGAGCGGTGTCCGGGCCGCGGCCGGCGCGATGTCGTATTGCAGCATCGCACTGGCGATCGTCACTCGATTGCGGGTGGAGGGGGTTGGCCCACCCGGGCAAAGGCAGCCCGGCAGCGTGCTCTCGCTCCTAGTGGCGAACACTTCGACCGCGACGCGCGGGCGCAGCCCACTCCGGAGACTCGCGCCCCACGCCAGCCCACTCAGATCACTTGGCGTGCGCGGCAAGTCTGTCGACAGAATCGAGGCAGGCGCGAAGTGGCCGAGGGGACGGTAGTATCCCACCAAGGGTGCCACCGCGAGGGACGCTTGCGCGTGCGCAGAGGAAGCAACGAGTAAGCACGCGGCAATTCGGGACAGGTGGCGCAGCATCTCCCTCTGCAAAGAAGGGTGGGATGTTGTCTAACGCTTATTCGACTGCACAGCATCCTACCGCGCTTAACAGATACCCCGCAACCCACGCCGCAATATCCATTATCCCCCTCCCAACCGGTCAGCAGGACTCCGCACTCCCAACCCACCCCGATTCAGCACATGCGTGTAGATCATCGTCGTGCTCACATCCGTATGACCCAACAACTCCTGCAATGTCCGGATGTCATAGCCATCCTCCAGAAGATGCGTCGCAAATGAGTGCCGAAGCGTATGGCAGGTCGCTCCCTTCGTGATCCCCGCATCGCGCACGGCGCGCTGCATCGCACGCTGCATCGCCGTCTCGTGAAGATGATGCCGACGCGACTCGCCCGTTGCCCCATCACGGTATCGCCGCGCCGCCGGAAACACCCACTGCCACGCCAACTGAGACGCCCACCCCGGCGCCTTCCGCTCCAACGCCGTGGGCAACGCCACTTGCCCCGCACCATCGCGCTGGTTGCGCACATGCAACGCGGCCACCCGCTCCAACTGCTTCTTGAGCTCCGCACACGCCACACTCGGCAGCATCGTCACGCGGTCCTTGCCGCCCTTCCCGCGCCGCACCAGGATCTCGCCGCGCGCGAAATCGACGTCCTTCACCCGCAGCGTCAAGCACTCCATCAGGCGCAGACCTGCACCATAGAGCAGCAACGCGATGAGATGCGTGGGACCCGTCATGGCCGCGAGCACCGAACGCACTTCCTCGCGATTCAACACAACGGGAAGCCGCGTCGGCGACGTCGATCGCAACACACTCCGTAAATCGCTCAACGGTCGGTCCAGCACCTCCCGATACAGCAGCTGAATCGCACTCAACGCCTGCATCTGCGTCGAACGAGCCACGCGCCGTTCAGACGCCAGATAGGTCAGGTAGGCCACGATCTCTCGCTCTCCCAAAACGCTGGGATGACGGGTGCCGTGATATCGGATATAGCGGACGATCCAGCCTAGATATGCCTGCTCTGTGCGCGGGCTCATGTGTCGCGCACGCATGCGGCCTTTCACAAGATACAGAAGTTTTGGCTTGGCAGATGACATATCCGGACCCGGACCATGGTATCGCTGCGGAACGAGAATCTGATCGCTCGGCTCGCCCCATCCGTCACCACGACATTGCCGACGCCATCCTCGCAACGCGACACACCGCCGAACACCCAGACCCACTCCCGCAAGCCTCCCCTCCGGCACTCGAATCCGATGCGCAGTGCGCTGCTCATGTCGAGTCAACGTCCCACACCACGCACCCAGAATTCCGGCAGCCGCCGAAATCGATCGCCAAACAGAAGGTCGCGGCGCGGTCGTGCACGATGGGCGTCCCCGACTCACTCATGCTGACGTCCAACGTGACGAACTCCTGAACGCTCTGCTACGCACGCCTCCGTTCTACACGGCGGCACCGTGTCAACCGCAACCTCATAGGAGCAACAGCGCACGTCATCACCGTCGAACGCGCCTCGAGGGACAACGGGCGTCACGCTTCATTGCCGCCGTGCAGCGCTCGGCCATAGCGTACCACACAAACCCCCAATGCCCCGAGCACAACTGAAACGGCTCCCGCTGCCGACAGTACCGGACGGAAGGCGATGCAGTACCGGCCGCAGGGACATCGGTAAACAAAATCAGTTCACGGATTGCCCTGTGCGCGCCCTCATGTGTCGCGCACGCATGCCCTCGCGGGGAGCCGGGCGAATCGCAGTCGTGGCCCAATACTGCTCATCTCCTAGCGAGACCGATGCGCATCACCCTGAGAAGAAATTTCCGCCGGTGCGCCGCGCGGCACTGGCGCGGTATCCTGATTGCGAAGCCAGTCCAAGACGACATCACGAGTAATTTTCCGGCCGGGGCAACTCTTCTCGGGGCGATAGTCGCTGTGAAAGCCGTGGCCTGCGCGGAAGTTTTGTTCCGGCGTCAACTGAAGACGTCGCAGGAGAACGGACAATAGCCGCGCGGTGCTCCGCTGCTGCTCTGCGGTCGGCAATTCCTTGTCCCCGTTGAGAATCATGAGCACGCTGACCGTTACCTTATGCAATGCAGTGTTTCCGAGGTGAAACGCAGCAGTGTCCAGTGGCGTCCCAACCCAGACGGTACCATCAGGCGCAACGGCGAAGTGCCAACTGAGTCGGTTCCACCTTAGCTCCTCCGCCTGAAACTTCGCTAAGGCGAAGATCGACGCAGCACCACGGTAACTCGCAATGTCCGGCAACGCCGAATGATGGAGCACGACCTCCTGAATCGGCCGAGTAAGCGTCATGGAATCGATCGTGGCTTGAATCCGGTCGTACGAAACACTGCGAATGCGTGCAAGGACGTCGCTCGCCAATCGCCGAGCCGCTGCGGGAGCGGAGGCATCGGCAGCAATCTGTGCGATCGCGACCGCAGCCTTCTCCTTCTCAGCCACGGGTGCAGTGGAGCTGAGCGCGAACTCCGTCACCCGCCGTGTCGCCGCTGTCCGGGCCGAATCGGGCGCGTCCTTCTTTAGCGCGAGTGAGAGAGCCGCGAGCAAATCGAGCCGCGATTCCGGCAAGAACGTCGCGGAGGTTGAACGCGGAAGAGACGGCCGAAGGGACTCGAGCACGTGCTCGACGACGCCTGACTTGGCGGGCGCATTCTTCTGTACTGGTCCCGTGGGCGAAGTCGATTGGCGCGCAGTCGCCAGCGAATCCTGCTGACGAACGATCGCGAGAATATTCTCGGCGACGGCACGCTGCTGTGGATCCTTGCTGGCCAGAGATGGCACGAGCCGGATCGCAGCATCCACCTCTGCCAGGCGTCGCTGATGCATTTCCGTGCGATTTCGATTCTCAGCGTCCAGTCGACGCTCTTCGAGCGCCGTTTGGCTCTGCCGAGCCTCGTACCACTTCGTGAAGACGAGCGCACCGCCCGCCAGAACCACGGTACTAAAGAACGACGATAGAATCTGCAGCTTATCCCAGAAGTCGCGCGTCTTCGGCTGGTCCGGCATTCTGCCTCCGCAAAGCGTGAACAACTATCGCACGCGAGAAGCCCCGAATCCATATCGAACGCTGCGGAGCGGCGCCGCATCGAGGCGGACGTCATCGCCTCCCACGCCAACTCACTTGGTTCATGGACAAAACCGCCATCGCCCAGCAGACGAAACACGGTGCCACGCCGGTGTCGGCGCGGCAACGCACGTCCGACCCCAATCAATCCGCCCCGTTCCCCGCTGTCCGTAGCCGCGCTGCCCCAGCTAAATTGGAAGCCATGAGCACCTTTCCCCCGACGACAACCGTCTTCAACGACGGATACATCGCCGAGACATACGAAGCGTACCGGCGTGACCCGTCGTCGGTTGACGAGTCGTGGCGACAGTTCTTTCGTACCGCAGAATCCCTCGCCGGCCCCGCCAGCGCCGCCCAGTCCGACGACCGGCTCCTCCGCAAGACCGCCGCTGCAGGATCCCTCGTCGAAGCCATCCGGGAATACGGCCACCTCGCCGTTCAACTCGACCCCCTCGGCACACCGCCCCCAGGCGCACCAGAGCTGACGGCCGAGTTCCACGGAATCAAGGAAGCAGAGCTCGCCGACGTACCAGCGTCCGCACTCGGATATTCCGTAGGCTCCGCAGCCGACGTCGTCGAACGACTACGCGACGTCTACTGCAGCTCGCTCGGCGTCGAATTCACGCACCTCGGCAGCGAAGAAGAGCGCGCGTGGTTCCGGCATAGCATGGAGGAAGGCTCGCTGACGCATCCGCTCACGCCCGACGAAAAGATCGCGGTGCTGCGGCGGCTCACTGAGGTCGACGGACTGGAGCGTTTCCTCGAACGCGCATACAAGGGCTACAAGCGCTTCTCTATAGAAGGCAACGACATCCTCGTACCGATGATGGACGAAACGATCGAGCGCAGCGCTGGCAACGGCGCGCGCGAAGTCGTGATGGCCATGGCGCACCGCGGCCGCATCAATGTGCTCGTGCACGTGATGGGCATGTCGTACGTCGAAATGTTCGGCGAGTTCGAAGGCCGGCAGGGCGACGCCAGCGCCTACAGCAGCACGGGCGACGTGAAGTACCACCTCGGCTTTACGAACGAACGCAAGGTCGGCGACAAGACAGTCTCCATCGAGCTGGTGCCGAACCCGAGTCACCTTGAAGTCGTGAACCCGATCATGTCCGGCATCGCGCGCGCCAAGCAGCGCGTGGCCGGCGCACCAGACGGGCGAGACGAGCGCGCCGCATTGCCGCTGTGCATTCATGGCGACGCCGCATTTCCCGGCGAAGGCGTCGTTCCCGAGACGTTCAACCTCTCTCGGCTACGCGGCTATCACGTTGGCGGAACGATGCACCTGATCGTGAACAATCAGGTGGGCTTTACCACCGACCCGATTGACGCCCGGTCCACGCGCTACGCGAGCGATCCGGCCAAGGGCTTCGAAGTGCCGGTCATTCACGTGAATGCCGACAACGCGGAGGCGTGTCTCATCGCGGTTCGGCTCGCCGTTGCGTATCGCGACAAGTTCGCCAAGGACGTCCTGATCGATGTCGTTGGCTATCGCCGCTGGGGCCACAACGAAACGGACGAGCCGTTCTTCACGCAGCCCAAGCTCTACGAGCGCATTCGCGCGCATCCAACGCCGCGCGAAGTGTGGGCCGCGCGTTTGGTCAGCGAAGGCATCATGTCCGCCGCCGATGCGAAGGCGATCGACACGGAGTTCGGTGACAAGCTGGCCGCGCTGCACAAGGAAATGCGCGCGCCGCGCTCCGTCGAAACGCCTGCACGCGGCTCCAAGATGCATCCCGTCATCGAAGAGATCACGGATCCGGAAACGGGCGTGCCCGCCGCAGAGTTGGAAGCGTTGAACGAACAACTCCTGACCTGGCCGGCGGACTTCAAGGGCCCGGCGAAGCTCATCAAGGTGATCGAGCGACGTCGCGACGCATTGCACAAGGGACTCATCGATTGGGGTCACGCCGAGGCGCTCGCGTTCGGGTCGCTGTTGCTGCGCGGCGTTGGCGTGCGGCTAAGTGGGCAGGACGCCGAACGTGGGACATTTGCGCACCGGAATGCGGTGCTGCACGACGTGGAGAAAGGCGACACATACACGCCGCTCGCCAACGTTCCGCTGGCCACTGGCCGCTTCGAGATTTACAACAGCCCGCTCTCCGAAACGGCGGTGATGGGTTTCGAGTACGGCTTCAGCACGGCGACTGAAACGGACCTGGTGTTGTGGGAAGCGCAGTACGGCGACTTCGTCAACGTCGCGCAACCGATCATTGACCAGTTCATCTCGGCGGATCGCGCGAAGTGGGGACAATGGAGTGGGCTCGTACTGCTTCTGCCGCATGGCTATGAAGGCGGCGGCCCGGAGCACTCGAGCGCTCGTCTCGAACGGTTCCTCCAGTTGTGCGCCGAAGGGAATATGTGCGTCGCCTATCCGAGCACGCCGGCGCAATACTTTCACATCATTCGGCGTCAGGTCATGCGCAGCGAGCGCTGCCCACTGATCCTGATGCAGCCTAAGAGCTTGCTCCGTTTGCCTGCGGCAGCGTCGAACATCGAGGCGCTTGCGTCGGGCTCGTTTCAGCCGGTGATCGACGATCCGTCCGTCGGCGCTGGTGTCGGCGACGTACGTCGCCTGGTGCTGTGCACGGCCAAGATGTACTACGATTTGCTCGAGGCGAAGGGCGAGAACACGGGCGTCGCGCTGGTTCGTGTGGACGAACTGTATCCATGGCCCGGCGCAGATGTCTCCGCGGTTGTGGATCGCTATCCCAATCTCGAAGACGTGGTGTGGGCGCAGGAGGAACCGAAGAACATGGGTGCGTGGACATTCGTCGCGCCGCAGCTTCGCGTTGCCACCGGTAACATGCTCACTGTCCGCTACATCGGACGTCCGGAACGCGCGAGCCCCGCCGAGGGTTACTCGGAGGCGCACAAGATCGAACAGAAGCGCATCGTCACGGACGTGCTCACGCTCGCACCAGTCGGCGCAAAGCGAAAAACTACCAAGGTCTGACATGAATCGTCGGTTCCGTTTGCTCCTCGCTGTGTCGTTCGTTCTTACCGCGCCGCGCCTCCTTGTGTCCCAGGAGCGCGGCGCGACCGTCTTGGGTGAAGCGGTGGCCGGACTCGACGTCACGGCACGCGTCCTCGTCATTGGCGCGCATCCTGATGACGAAGACACGCAACTCATCACGTGGCTGGCGCGCGGCCGACAAGTGGAGACGGGGTATCTCTCCCTCACACGCGGCGACGGCGGACAAAACCTCATCGGCAACGAGCTGGGCGTGCTGCTCGGCATGATTCGGACGGAGGAGTTGCTCGCCGCGCGCAGGCTGGACGGCGGGCGCCAATTCTTTTCGCGCGCGTATGACTTCGGTTTTTCGAAGACGGCGGAAGAGACGTACAAGCACTGGCCGAAAGACTCGATTCTTCGCGACGTCGTGACGGTCGTGCGCGCCTTCCGGCCGCAGGTGATTGTCGCCGTGTTTTCGGGCACGCCGCGCGATGGGCATGGGCATCATCAGGTGTCAGCGATCCTGGCGCGCGAAGCGTTCGATGCCGCCGCGGACACCGTGCGCTTTCCATCGCGAATGACACTTGGGCTTGGCGCATGGTCGCCGTCGAAGTTCTATCGCGCGTCGCGATTCACGCCGGCCGAAGCAACGGTGACGTTCAATGTCGGCGAACTGAGTCCGTTGCGCGGCCGGACGTACGCGGAAATTTCGTCGGAGAGTCGTTCGCAGCATCTGTCGCAGGGATTCGGCAGCTTGCAACGCCGCGGCACTTCGCTGGACTACCTGAAGCTCGAAGTGTCGCGCGTGAGTGAGGCGGGTAAGCGCGAGACGTCGCCGCTGCAGGACGTCGCGCCCGATTGGTCGCGCTTCCGCGCCGTCGCGTTGCCAATCACAGAGCGAGCGGCGCTTGATTCGTTGCCGGCTGCGATTGCTGCCGCGCGCGCGATCGAGAATATCGCGTCGCCAGCTCCGATGGTCGCACCGCTCGCGCGAGTGTCGCGCTTGCTCACGGCGGTGCGCAACAAGCTGCCGTGTCCACGAGGTGGGCTCGCCGTGGGATGTGAAGGCCTCGTCGGCGATCTCGCTATCTCACTCGAGACGGCGGAGTCACGTGCGCGCGCGGGACTGCTTGCGTCGGCCGGCGTTCTTGTGGAGGCAACTGCGCCGCGTGAGTTGGTTGCGGTGCGCGATACCTTGCCGGTGACCATCTCGGTTTACAATCAGGGTCGTTCCGACGTCGTGCTCGAGAGCGCGAGGGCGTGGACGTCCCC
>JBDTMO010000160.1:0-9659 GCA_039934235.1 bacterium
ACGGACTGAAAATCCGTGTGTCGCCGGTTCGATTCCGGCCCTGGCCATGTGGAGAGTACGTTGTTGATACGATTGACCAATGGAAACGCGATGGCCACCTCAAAGGGTGGCCATTTTCATGTTATTCTCAGCCGCTGATCCCGATGTGCTCAGCGAGCGCTTGAAAGTATTACTGTGTGCCCGTTGACATCACAGTAGAAGGACGGCGAGTAATCCTTTCAGGAGCCGGGGAACCAATGGTACTCGCTGCAATCGCGCGAAAGCCGGGCAAAAGAAAGGTCCTCCAAGTGGCTCTCCTGCTTGCGGCCACACTTTTTCGCACACCCGTGTCAGGTGCACAGTCCGTTGACGCCCGCGTCGACAGTCTTCTGCGCCTGATGTCCCTCGAGGAAAAGATCGGCGAGATGACGCAGGTCGATCTCTCCGTCGTCGCCACGGTCAAGGGAACCGCAACCCGTCCGTTGCAGCTCGACTCGGCAAAATTGCATGAAATCATCGTCAGGCGGCATGTCGGCTCACTGCTCAATGTCGCCAGCGTTGCCCTCACGCCGAAACAGTGGATCGACGTCACAGCCACGATCCAGCGATTCGCGGCCCGGCGCCGCGTGCGGGTGCCCGTGCTCTACGCAATCGACGCAGTGCACGGTTTCGACTACATGGTCGGCGGCACCATCTTTCCGCACAACATCGCGATGGCCGCCACCTGGAACCCGATGCTCGTGCGGCGTGAGCACCAGATTACCGGGTACGAAACGCGCTCCGCCGGCGTGGCGTGGAACTTCGCGCCCGTCCTCGACGTCGGTCGTCAGCCGCTGTGGTCGCGCTTTTTCGAGACCTTTGGCGAAGACCCCTACCTCGCGTCAGTGCTCGGCGTTGCGGCAGTGCAAGGAGAGCAGGACGATCCTGTCGCGGCGGTCGACTCCATGCTGCGCGGCTCACGTCCACGAATGCTCGGCCCACCGGTGCCCGCACATCCGACACCGAGCGATGGCGGTTCCCCTTTTATCGCGACAACGGGCAAGAGCTTCATCGGCTACGGCAACCCGATGAGCGGCCGAGATCGCACGTCGGCATCGTTGTCGGAACGGCAACTGCGAGACCTGTTCCTCCCGCCATTTCGCGCCGCTATCAATGCGGGGATGCGCACGATCATGGTGAACACCGGTGAGATCAACGGGATCCCGGTGCATTCGAGTCACGAAATACTCACGGACCTTCTCCGCGGTGAGCTCGGCTTCAAAGGCGTGGTCGTTTCAGACTGGGAAGACATCGCGCGTCTCCAGACCGTCACTCACGTCGCACGTACGCGGCGCGATGCCGTCCGCATGGCCATCAATGCCGGCATCGACATCAACATGGTGCCCTACGACACCGACTTCATCGACGACCTCGTGTCCCTTGTGCATTCCGGCGAGGTAATCGAGGCGCGCATCAACGAGTCGGCTCGACGCATCCTGCGTCTCAAGATTGAGCTCGGGCTTTTCGAATCACCTGGAGCCATGTCGGCGCGACTCGCCAAAGCGGGCGCGCCCGCACTGCAGGAAGTAAGTCGCCAGGCCGCGGAGGAGGCAGTTACGCTCGTGAAGAACGAGCGAGGCCTACTGCCGCTTTCGCAAGGCACGAGGATTCTCGTCGCCGGACCCGGCGCGACGTCGCTTCCGGCGCAACACGGCCCATGGACATACACGTGGCAGGGCACCGATACCGACATGTATCCGCGGGGGATTCCCGCGCTGCTCGACGGACTGCGAACGCAATTCGGCACGAATCGAGTAGCGTACTCCCCGGGCGCAACGCTCACTGAAGAAGCGAACATTGCGGACGCCGTCAATGCAGCGCGCGATGCCGATGTCGTCGTGCTCGCGCTCGCCGAGCCACCCGTTGTGGAGAAGCCCGGCGACATCGAGGATCTCGCGCTGCCCGAGGCGCAGCTGAAGCTTGCCCGTGCTATCGAAGCCACTGGCAAGCCCGTCATCATCACGCTGTTCGAATCACGTCCCAGGACCATCCGGACCATCGTAGACGGCGCGCGCGCCATCGTGCTCGGCTACTACACCGGGCCGCACGGTGGCGATGCAGTTGCCCGCGTCCTTTCCGGTGCCGTGAATCCGAGCGGACGACTCCCGTTCACGTATCCGCGCAATGCGGCGTCAGTCGTCCACTACGATCGCTCGGTGAGCGACGAAGTCGGCATCTCATCACCAACGGGCGGATACAATCCGGAGTGGGCGTTCGGGTTTGGGCTGTCGTACACCACGTTTTCCTACAGCGAGCTCGCGCTTGCGCGAGACACCATCGGCCAGGACGATACGCTTTCGGTCACCGTGAACGTCGCGAACGTCGGTAGCCGCACTGGCATGGAAGTGGTGCAGTTGTATACCCACCAGATGACAGCGTCCATTACGCCGCCCATGCGCAAGTTGCGCGCATTCGAGAAGATCGAACTGACGCCGGGTGAACGACGCGTCGTGCGCTTCCGTGTGCCGGCCTCCGAGCTCGGATTCACGGGCCGCAATGATCGCTATGCCGTTGAGCCAGGTGGTTTCGAGCTTTACGTCGGCGGGCACATGGCTTCGTTCACCATTCGATGACGCTCTGGAAGCGTTGCGTTGGCGAGCCTGGCAACCAATCCGAGCATGGGCTGATCATTCCTTGCATTCATGAGATTGGGCACTCATCGTTATAAAGCCGACGCGCCTGTCGACAAGGCTTTCGTCCATGAGGGAAAGCATGCGCATCTATTCCGCAATCGCTGTCGCGCTCATCCTACCGTCCATCGCCTTCGCGCAGGGGCGCGCGCCGCGAATCGGCGGAGCTCGGCCCGGACAGCCAGTGCCGCTTGGCCCACAACCCGAGATCGTGGCGCGCGCCATCGCGATCCAGCGCTCACACTATTCGGTCGAGACATATCCGCTCATCTCCCGTGTTCAGGCGCCGGGCTATGCCGCGGGGCGTCCGATCTCAGGCTGGACGAGCTTCGGTTCCGGCACCCGACTCGACTATCGCCTCACGCGATTCGTCTCATGGACCGTCGATCTCACCTCGTCGTACCTCGGCGGACCTGCGACGTTTGAAACGGCAGAGTTGGGAACGCGCCTTCGCCCGGAGAACTGGGATTACCGCCTGCGTCCCTTTGCGGATATCCGTGCGGGATTCGAGTACAGCAGCGGCCAGTATGCCTCACCTGTGGATCTCGGGATTGGCCCGGCGTCCAGCCTCGCGATGGGATCGCGATATAGCAGAGGGTTTGGTGGAGTGGCCGGAGCGGGGCTCGAGTATTCACTCACGAACACCTTCGCGCTTACAACAGCCCTCTCGGCGATGCGAAGCAACATGACGACGTATCGCTATGTCGGTGCTCCAGGCCCGACGACTGGTGACAGCTACCGGATGACGACGTATCGTCTCGCGATAGGGCTCAAGTACAATCCGGTGCGCGAAATCAGATCGACGCAGCAAAGCACGCGGTGAGCAAAAGCGGCAAGCTCGTTGTCGGCCGGGAGCGCCATCATGGCTCGTCGGCTCACCGCATGTATTCTCGAAATGCCTGGAAGAATTCGAACACCTCATGCCCGTCGGCCTCGAATGGCGCTGGGCTCGCACGCAACTCCGCAGGCGCCAGAAAGGTGCTCAACCCCGGAAGCTCCATGGCATCGAGTCGCTCGCCTCCCGCGAACGCCATCGCCCACTCACCGAAGAGGCGCGCCTCAGTCCTGCCCTCGTAGAGCGGCACCACAGCGTGATGGCGTGGGTCGCGGCCGATACGGATCATGGCGGCGCGCACTGTCTCCTCCTCGCCCTCGAGCGCCTGGAGGAAGCTGCCGCCGCGGTATAATAGCAACCCCGAAAGCTGGTCGCGGATGTTGTTCCGGCGCGACACGGCCAGCAGCGCTGTAAGATCTGCGTCCGACATGGGCGCGATCGCACTGCTTGCGTAGGCGAAAAAGAAAAGTGGGGCGGGCATGGTACGGCGGAGATAAGGTAGACGTGATGATGCCGCCGACGGGCAAGAAATGGTCCGGCCACGACTGAAAAGCGCGCAATGAGCCGTTACCGCCGCTGTCGGAGTACCTCGTAGAGCGCGATGGCGACACTCGTCGAGAGATTGAGCGACCGCACGCGCGGCGACAGGATGGGCATCGAAACGAACCGGTCGTGATAACGTTCGTGAAGTTCAGCGGGCAGGCCGCCGGTTTCGCGCCCGAAAACGAGCACGACTCCCGCCGCTGCACCGAGCGGGGCATCCCAGAAGAGTCGGGTTGCTTTCGTCGAGAAAAAGTAGGGCTCACCGAGTATTGGGAGTTCGCGTTCAAAAACTTCCCAGCTTGGCCAGACGCGTACGTCGACGTACTCCCAATAATCGAGGCCGGCGCGCTTCACCTCACGTTCGTTGAGTGAGAAGCCAAGCGGCTCGATGAGGTGCAGTGTGGCGCCAGCAGCGAGGCATGTTCGGCCCGCGTTGCCGGTATTCCAGTGAATCTCGGGGTGAACCAGTACGACGTGGGTGCTGATGCGACGACCTCACGAATGGTGGGTGCTTCCAGGGCGATATTCGCATCAGGGTGGCATGCGCTATCAGGGCGATCTGGTTATATAAGGCGCTTGCGTCGCCCGCCGAAATAGGGAGACCTGACTCAACACAAGGGCCGCACCATGCGCCGTCGTCATTTCCTGATTGTTCTTGTCCTTGCTGGCGGTTGCTCGCAGGCGCTCACGCAAGGCGCGCAACCCGCAACACGCCGATGGTTTGCCACGTGGACCGCGAGTCCCTCGGACGCGGGGCCGCGACCCCCACGCGATTCCATCGACCGAACGCCAACACTGTTCGACCAGACGGTTCGCCTCATCGTGCGCAGCTCGATTGGCGGCGACAACGTGCGCATCCGGCTGTCGAACGAATACGGCGACCGGCCACTGGTCATTGATGCGGCGCACATCGCCGTGCGCGACTCGGGCACGGCGATCGACCCGTCTACCGATCGAGCCCTTACGTTCGGCGGCAGTCCGTCACTCCGCCTGCGGCCTGGTGCGATCATCTTCAGCGATCCCGTAGCGCTTGCAGTGCCTGCCGTCCACGACCTCGCCATTAGCCTGCACCTCGCCGACTCTGCGCGGCTGACGACGCGCCACGCGCTTGGGCTGCAAACGAACTACGTGCGCCGAGGCAACGTGACAGCCGCGCGAGGATTCAATGCGGAGACGACGTTGGTGGTATGGCCGTTCCTGGTTGGCGTCGATGTCACGAACAGTGCGGCAACTGGCGTCATCGTCGCGATTGGCAATTCCATTACCGACGGCGCGCGATCATCGACCGATGCAAATGCACGTTGGCCAAACATCCTCGCGCAACGATTGCTTGCGAGTACTGAACCGATGAAAGCGGTCGTCAATGCAGGCATCTCCGGCGGCCGAGTCCTGACGTATGGATCAGGGCCGAGCGCGCTCGCCCGATTCGATCGCGATGTGCTGATGACACCGGGCGTGACGCACGTGATCCTGCTCGAAGGCATCAACGACATCAGCCGCAGTACGATAGATGGCGTGTCAGCGGACGACATCATTGCAGGGTATCGCCAACTCATCGTCAGAGCACACGAGCGTGGCGTCGCGATCCTTGGAGCAACGCTGACTCCGGCCAGTCCTCGCGCGCCATACACGCCAGCGCTGGAAGCAAAGCGCGCCGCCGTGAATGCATTCGTGCGGAGCAGCGGAGAATTCGACGGCGTCATCGACTTCGACTCCGCGACGCGAGACCCGGCGAACCCGCTTCAGTTCTTGCCGAGCTATGACTCGGGAGATCATTTGCATCCGGGTGACGTTGGATATCGCGCAATGGGCAATGCGATCGACCTCACGTTGTTTCGTCGCCGGCGGTGATCATCAACGTGGCTAACTCGTAAACGCGGTTTACGATGAGAGTCGTCGGGGTAGTATTGCTGCTGCTACCAACGCTCGCGGGCGCACAACGCGTTGAGTGGCCCGTGTATGGCGGTGAGCCAGGGGCAACCAAGTACTCGTCGCTCACGCAGATCAATCGCCGCAACGTGGCGCAGCTGACTGTTGCGTGGCGCTGGCGTACGGGCGAAACGGCAATTCGGAATACCGACTCCACCAAGGCGGCGCGTCCGGGGAATTTTCAGGCGACGCCGCTGATGATCGGTGACACGCTGTTTTTCAGCACACCGTTCAATCGCGTGGTGGCGATGGATGCAGCGACTGGCCGCCCGTTCTGGACGTATGACCCGGGCGCGTACAAGTCCGGCCAGCCATCGAATGGCACAGGCTTCGTGCATCGCGGTGTGGCAACGTGGACCAACGGGAAAGAGCGCCGCGTATTCATGAACAGCCGCTGGAATCTCATTGCGTTGGATGCAGCGACCGGAAAGCCGATTCGCACATTTGGCGACACGGGCGTCGTTGATCTCACCGCGCAACTTCGTCGGCCTGTGACGAAGAACCATTACACCAACACGTCACCACCTGTCGTTTACAGGAATCTCGTCATCGTTGGCAATGGCGTCGGCGACCGGTTGCGCTACCAGAATGATCCACCAGGTGATGTGCAAGCGTTCGACGTACGAACGGGCAAGCGCGTATGGAGCTTTCACACGATTCCCGACTCGTCGGAGTTTGGTGTGGATACGTGGAAGGGCGGCTCCTGGCGCACAACGGGGCATACGAACGTCTGGGCGCCATTTTCTCTCGACGTACAGCGTGGTCTTGTCTACTTGCCGGTGAGCACGCCGACCAATGACTGGTACGGCGGTGAACGAAAGGGCGACGGCCTGTTTGGCGAATCGATTGTGTGTCTCGACGCGAGCACCGGGAAGCGGCGCTGGCATTTCCAGCTGACGCACCATGGTCTTTGGGACTACGATCCGCCGGCGCCCCCAGTACTTGGAACCATTCGTGTGAATGGTCGCCGCATCGATGCCGTCGCGGTTCCCACGAAGATGGGGTACCTGTTCGTCTTTGACCGTGTCACGGGCAAACCCGTGTGGCCTGTTGTCGAGCGGCCCGTGCCAGAGAGCGATGTGCCCGGTGAAGAGACGGCGCGTACGCAACCGGTACCGACGAAGCCCGCGCCATTTTCTGTTCAGGGATTCAGCGAGAACGACGTCGCGGATTTCACACCCGAGATCAAGCGTCGCGCGCTCGAGGTACTACACCGTTATCGGTTTGGTGCGCTTTACACACCGCCGTCGGCGCAGGGTAGCATCGTCATGCCCGGATCCATCGGCGGGGCAGGGTGGGGCGGTGGCGCATTCGATCCGGCGACAGGAATCATCTACATCAAGGCGACGAACGGGCCGGTGATGTACCGCATCTTCAAGACGGCGACGCGCACCGACACGATCGACGTGAGTTACACGGCGGACCTGCCCGGATCATCGGTGAGTGTCGTGCTCGACTCGACATCAGGTCGTGGCGGAGGGCGTGGTGCGTCGATCCCGCTCAACAAGCCCCCGTACGGAACGATCGTCGCAATCGACCTGAACACGGGGCGTCACGCTTGGAATTTCCCGTTCGGAGACACGCCAGAGATTCGGCGAATTCCAATGCTCAGGGACGTGCCGCTCCCACCGCTGCTTGGCGTCGCAGGCGCGCCGGGTCCCATCGTGACGAAGGGCGGACTGCTTTTCGTGAGTGGTGGCGGATCTGTGCTTTACGCGATCGACAAGACGAGTGGCAAAACGCTCTGGTCGTTCGACCTTGGCAAGGAAGGCTATTCCGTGCCGATGACGTACCAGACCGGGAGCGGTACGCAGTACGTCGTCATTGCGACGGGAGCGGGGAGTGAAGCTGAGCTCGTGGCATTCAGCTTGTCGCGCTGAGCATAGCGGAGGGTGCTTGCTGGCTGGAAAGGTGCAGATCCTTCGACTCGCTCCGCTCGCTCAGGATGACAACTTTCTCTCTCCCCTTCGCCCTTCGCCCTTCGCCCTTCGCCCTTCGCCCTTTCGCCCCTTCGCCCCTTCGCCCCTTCGCCCCTTCCCTAACCTACAACAGAAACCCAATACACCATCACGATAAACGCGACGAACGACACGGCACTGTAAATCATTCCGATCGCTACTTGCTTAGCCAGTGTTCGTACAAGTGATCCGCCATACACGCGTCGAAACGCCAACGTTGCGTAAACGGCAATCCATGCAAACGCGAGAACGCCGACGATCGCCACGAGCGTGGGCAGTCGCGTGAACTTGACCAACACGGTCACGCCGAGTGCAAAGAACATGAAGGCGTGAAGGTGGATGGCGAAGTACAGATGCTCCGGGTATTTCCGTCGGCGATAGAACAGCGCGACGATCAACGCAAAGATGGGAAGCAATGCGAACAGCATGCGTGGCATCGCTTCGACGACGCCTCGCTTGAAACCAGTTGGATCTCCCACGACCTTGCGCAGAAATGGTCGCATCACGGCCGGCGCCTTCTCGATGTCCTTGAGCGCCGCTTGACGCTCTTCGGGGCTGAGTACTTTTTGCGAAGTAATTGCTGCACTCGCTGCCTTTCCAACACGTTCCGGCCGCGAGACAGGCTGTGTACTGGCGGGTGTTTGGCTCACGGCCACCCTGATCTCGTCCAGGTCCGCCTGCTTGAGCACGGCGCTGGGCGCCGAAGCCGCCAGAACGAAGTAGACAAGGCTCGCCATCAGGTACAATCGCAATGGCGAGATGTACCGGGAGCGTCGCCCCTCGAGAAACTCGCGTGTGAGCATCCCGGGCCGTTGAACCAACGCTCGCAAGGTAGCCGCGAACCGTCCGTCCCACCCGGAAAGCTCCCAAAAGGCGTCGACCACCAGGTCGCGCACACTCGGGTACGGAGGAACGTCGCGCTGCCCGCATGAAGCGCAGAACGCACCCGTCAACGGGGAACCACAGTTGAGGCACGCGCTGCCGGCTGGAGACCGTACTTCGGGTATCTGGAGTTCGCTCAGAGAGGACATTGCTCAGCGAAGGAGGGTCGATCTTGCTGGAAGACTGATAATCCCTGTGCCGACAGCTAGATTCCGCCCCTCATCATGCAGAAAAAATCGTATGCCCACCATGGCGGGCGCGCACATTACCGCTACAATTTGGGCGGGGCTCGGATGAGGAGCCTGTACGGGAAGACTTACTGCGGCACTCACCATCGAGAGGAGTAGTCATGCGGACAGTTCGTCGTGGAGAAGCCGCGTACCTGGAGTTGATGCGCGAGGCAAAGGCGCAGTTCGACGCCGAGATCGCCAAGAACAAGGAGAAGGGGAAGGCGGGGCGTCCGCGCAAGGAAGTCGCACCGGTTGTCGTCGAAGACGACGGCATCGAAATCGACTTCAGTGATGTGGTTTCGCCGGAAGAGGCCGAGGCGATCGCCGCGCCGGTCGTTGTGAAGGCGGCGGAGAAGAAGCCAGCACCGAAAGCAGCGCCCGCCCGCCCGAAGAGTGCACCCGCGGTCAAGAGCGCACCCGCTGTCAAGAAGGCGCCCGCAAAGAAGGTGGCCGCCAAGAAAGCGCCAGTGAAGAAGGCTCCGGCGAAAAAGCCCCCCGCGAAGAAGGGCGCCAAGAAGAAGTAATTCGTCACGAGGGAACGGAGCTACCGGCGCTGAAACTCCGGTGCGCCAAGTGCAAGACCGATGATCTCGATGAGAGTCGGTGGACCACGAACGGCGCTGGTGGCAACTGT
>JBDTMO010000161.1:0-9588 GCA_039934235.1 bacterium
ATCACGGCAAAAAGGGCGGCCACTACTATGTAAAGGATGCGGCGGGACACGGAGCGTACGGGAAGGGGGGATGGTACTACCGGCCTCGACGCCCGGTTGGACACCCAGATCGGCGAAAGGGTGCCCACCGCTAATACCGCGGGTCTGGGCGGAGCGTTTGTTAAGGAAGGCAGTGAGCTGCCCAAAACGTTGGTGGGCAGGGTGCTGTTACTCGAAAGATAGACGGCTCACCAGCGAAGATGGCACGAACTTCGGCCTGCTCGAACGGTTCACTTCGGTTGAGCCGACTTACGTCCAACGCGCGTTTCTCCTCCGCGGTTTCACCACTAAGTTGACACCATGATTCATCGCCGCCTGATGTTTGTGGCCGCCTTTGTCCTCGGCGCATGCGCTGGGCGATCAGCTGCCGTGCAGTCCGGTCCGGATATCGCCCCAGCGCCAGTCGAAGTTTCGCGCGCGGCGCCAAAAGCAGCGTGGTACGACACGATTCGCCCACTCGCCACGCTCAGCAGAGGCTGGAATAGAATTCCCGGCCGATACGGCACTGGCTGCGCGCACGACTCGACATTCGCCTTTCGCGTGCGGCCCGGCCTGCCCGACAAGGTGATGATCTTCCTGAACGGCGGCGGCGCCTGTTGGCGAGCGGCGGAATGTGATCCGCGCGGAAAGCCGACCTACACGATGACAGCGGATTCGGCGAACGATGTCTCGGTCCGCACGGGACTCTTCGATGTCGCGAACCCACTCAACCCGGTTCGCGATTACACCATGGTTTTCATCCCCTACTGCACTGGGGACGTTCACCTCGGGACGCGCTTGTCGGAATATCAGGTGCCGCGCGCAAAGGGAGCGCCGCGAACATTCACCGTGCGTCACGGCGGCGCGGCCAACGTCGAAGCGGTACTGGACTGGGTATACACCAACCTCAAGTCTCCCAGCGTCGTGTTCGTGGCTGGAGTGAACGCCGGCGCCATTCCGTCTCCCGTTGTCGCCTCGAGGGTAGCACGGCACTACCCACGCGCGCGCGTCGTGCAACTCGGTGACGGCGCTGGCGGCTATCACGCGAGCGTCGTTCCGAGTCTCATGGCTGGCTGGGGCGCGACGGAGTATCTGCAGACGGACCCGGCGTTTCGCACGGTAGACTCGGCAGATTTCAGTTTCGAGCAGCTGTACATCTCGTCGGCGCGCGCGGCGCCGAACGTTCATTTCGCACAGGTGAATACCGTCGAGGACGCGACGCAGTTGTACTTCCTGACGTTGCTTGGCGTGAAGGGGACACCGCTCGCGAAGCTGCTTGCGACGGACATTGAAGCAGTGCGCAGCGTGGCGCCGTGGTTCAGGACCTACACTGCGCCGGGAAAGGTGCACACGATCCTGTGGTCGAACGCGCTGTACACGACCACTGTGGACAAGGTGCCGTTTCGTGACTGGTTGGAGGAGTTGCTGAATGGCGAGTCCATCAACGACGTCGGCGGAAAGCTGTTGATCACGAAACGCTGATCCATCGCGATCGATGCCGGCGTCAGTGCGCCACGCGTCGCAACACCCTGCCTGCCCGGCTATCAGTGAACTTGCCGTGATCCACCGCGATCACGCCGTTCACCAGCACCGCATCGATTCCTGTCGCATACTGGTGTGGTTCCGTGAACGTGGCGCGGTCCGCGATTCGCTTTGCGTCGAATACCACGACGTCGGCCGCGCTGCCTTCACGCAGTACACCGCGATCCGTGAGGCCGAGCCGAGCAGCGGGCATGCCGGTCATCTTGTTGACGCCCTGTTCCAGCGTGATCACGTGCTCGTCGCGCGCATAGTGACCGAGCACGCGAGGAAACGTGCCGTACGCGCGCGGGTGCGGGTGGCCATCGCCCGGGCTGCTGAGGCGCCCGTCCGAGGCGATCATCACGTGCGGATCGCGCATGATGCGCCGTACGTCGCCCTCATCGAGCACGTGATAGATGGCATTTGCGCCGCCCTTCAACTGGGCTTCGATGACCAACGCTGCGCCATTTTCCGGCGTGAGCGCGAGCGTCCGGCGCTCGGCCCAGTCGGCCAGTGTCTTTCCCTCTAAAGACTTGTCCCATCCAACGCGCGAAAACTGGACGCGCTTGAGATCGCCGCCGCCGCGGTCGTTGAGGATGTTGAACACGATGCCGCGCGTAATACTGTCCTTCAGTGTCTTATCGGCCACTCGGCGCGCATAGGCAGAGTCGCCATCGGCAAGCGCCCAGCTGGGAATGAGTGCGGATAGGCCAGTATGTGTCGCCGTGTAAGGATAGACATCGGCCATGACGTCGACGCCGGCTGCTCGCGCGCTGTCCATCATCGCGAGCGTCACGACACTCCTTCCCCACATCTGCTGTCCAACGGCCTTGTGATGCGTTAGCACGATTGGAATGTGCGCGCGCCGACCGATCTCGATGGCTTCCGCAACGCCGTCGAAGAGTCCGAGGCCTTCCTTGCGCAGGTGAGAGGTGTAGATGCCGCCGGAATCGGAGGCGACCTGCGACAACGCGATGACCTCGTCGATTTTGGAGTAGGTGCCTGGAACGTAGAAAAGTCCCGTGCTGATTCCAAACGCCCCGTCGCCCATACCTTGCGCGATCATGCCCTGCATCCGCGTGAGTTCCGACGCGGTTGGCGCGCGATCCGCCTCACCCATCACGGCTCGACGCACGGTGTTATGCCCAACCAGATAGGCGACGTTGATACCGATTGTCTGTTTTTCGCGCGCCGTCATGTACGCGGCGAGCGGCCAGGGAGAACTGCCGTCTGGGCCGCCCAGTGCGAGCGTTACGCCCTGCGTCACTGCGCTTTGCGCGCCGGGGAGCTCGGCAAGGGGCTCGAGGTGCGCATGAAGGTCGATGAAGCCCGGCGTGACGATGCGATTCCGTGCGTCGATCACTCGCGCAGCGCTGTTTCGTGAGAGGGTGCGTTTAGAGATCGCGGCAATTCGTCCATCCTTGATTGCCACATCGGCACGATAGCGGGCCGCACCAGTGCCATCGACGACAGTGCCGCCAGTGATAAGGACGTCGAACCGCGGAGCCTGGTGGGCGCGCGCCTCGGTCGCAAGCAGGAGTAGTGTAACGGCCAGTTTCAGGTGCATCGGAGGGCGCAGGGTCATGGAGGGCAAGGTCCTAACCGCCTGGTAGACGAGCGTTTCGGGAAGAGGCCGCGATGCGCGTTGAACCGCAGAGGACGCAGAGGGGCAGAGGAACGCAGAGAACGGCCACGACAACTCCAACATCAATGGCAACTCCAACAACAGCGACAGAAACAGCAACCAGAGAGTCTAGGGCCGACGGTTGGCCCGCCTGAAATTGCGACGTACTCTATCAGTAGTCCTGCGATTAAGAGAGTTCGGTTCGCGCAGTCCTCCGCGTCCTCTGCTCCTCTGCGTCCTCTGCGGTTAACGAATTGCGAGACATAGCGCGGGAAGCCCTCAAATCCCCTGCGGTCGGTCATGGATTGGACCACGGCGCTCTCTTAGCATTCCCGCTTTACGGCCTGCGCTCACCGCAGCAATTTCCGCCACGATCGACAGTGCTATTTCATCCGGCGTTTCAGCGCCAAGATCGAGACCGACGGGAGAATGTACGGCAGAAGGAAACTCCGCGTCCGGATTGGAGAGGCGCGTGCCGAGCAGCTCAGCCGTCCTCCGGCGCGGACCGAGCACACCGATGTATCCGGCACCGGCATCGAGCATCGCGTTGAGATACGCACGATCATGATTCGCCGAATGCGCCATCACGACGGCCGAGGTGCGCGCGTCGACCGGCACGTGTGCATGAAGTGCGTCGGCGTCGTGCGTGAGATTCACGCACACCATTTCATCCGCGCCGGGAAAGCGAGTCGTCGTCGCGAAGGCCGATCGGTGATCGACGATGGTCACGTGCCAGCCCATCATCTTGGCCAGCCTCGCGAGCGGAATCGCGTCCGTGCCACCCCCGCAAATGACGAGGCGCGTTGCGGGCCGAATGACTTCACGCGCGACATCGTCTTCACGCTCGCGCAACGAGGCGTCGCCTTCGATGATGTCGTTCGTCTCGCTCAGGAGAAGGCGCGTTCCCACCTGAGGGCCGCCTGCGCCGAAATGCACGAGCGTCAACAGCGTAACCTCGTCGCGCCGCGCAACCAGCCGATCGTAAAAGCCAATCGCGTCAGCGAGTGCTGCGCCCGCAAGCGGTTCGAGCAGCAGGTCGATGATGCCCTGACAGCCCATGCCAAGTCCGAGCACATCGTTGTCCGACACGCGGGTGTCATAGCGGACCACCTCGGCGCGACTTGCCGCGAGCACGTCGGGTGCACGAGCAATCACGTCCGCCTCCAGGCAGCCGCCGCTCACGGCGCCAACGGTTTTACCATTCGTTCGCACGGTCATCCGAGCGCCGGCCCCGCGATAGACGGAGCCCTCGACCGACATCACCGTGGCGAGCATGATGCCTTCGCCTCGAGTCGAGGCGTCTGTCAGGGCGTGGCGAATCCGGTCGAGCTCGCGCATGGACGTTATGGAGAGTGTGGACGCTCGGCCATGTTGGCCATTTCCAAAATACCCCAGACGCAGAAGGTCGCGGCGCCACCACGGCACCGCGACCTTTATGAACAGCGCGATGACCGGCGCCTATCGCTTCACAGCCCGGCAGTGATCGTGAAAGTGACCATGCGACTAGCCGGAGCGACAGCCGCATCGCTCGTCGCGTGCAGCGTGTAGAGGATTGGCAGTGCCGTCGCACTCACCGCGGAAATTCCCGTGACGACATCAACGCCGGATGTTCCGAGATGCGTCGAGCCTCGACTGGCCGCGCCGGCTGGCGCAGTGAGCTGGACCTCGAGCGACACGCCGGCAGGCATCGGCGCATCCAACGAGGCGCTGATCTTCTGGTTCGACTCGTTCGTCGTGATCGCGTAGTTCGTACTGCTCATCGAAGCGCTCGTCGGGACGCGTTGGGCGCGTGACGATTTCACGATCATCGGACTGGCTGTTCCCGAGATGGTCGCGCGGGACATCGACACCACGCTGAAGGTCACCGTTTGCGTGGCCGTTTGTGCACACAGGCCACTTGAACCGCCGCCGAACGCCAATGCGCCCGTGAAAGCAACCGCCAGCCGATGGAATCGCATGCTTTGCTCGCCTGATTGGGGGCCGGAGCGGGAACGGCATCGTCCCTAGATCGCTCCTCTCCCAATTCAGTATCGAACAGATCATGCCAAACATGAGGCTGGCGATTGTCTCACCGGCAAACTGGGCCAGAAATCTGACCCGAGCCTGACCACAACCGACGCGTTCTGCCCGCCTTCCCCTGACAAAGGCCCCCCGATTTCATAGGGAAGACAGCTCATTCTATCCCTGCGCTCCTTCGCCGATCCGTGATGCTCGGCACAGCGCAAACTGGGCTTCCGTGCTTGGACCGGTGGTACCGCCAGAGTGGGCCAAAATGCCCGGTAATTCTGACGGCACCCCGGTAAAACTGTCGCATTGATGCCGCAAGACGTGGTTAGATCGCGTCAAGTGCAGGTGTTCGTGCTTGTCTACTTCGGAAATTCCAATTCGAATCGTGTACCGCGACCCGGCTCGCTTTCCACCTTCAACTCGCATCCCATGCTGTGGGCCAGCGCCCTGGCAATCGGCAGCCCCAGGCCCGCGCCTTCAAAGCGGCGGCTGTTCGAGCCGTCCACCTGTGAGAATGGATCGAAAATCGTTGCCAACTGGTCGGGCTGGATGCCGATGCCGGTGTCTTCGATAATCACGCTGCCCGGCGCGGTCCAACCACTTCGCCGCGCGATCGTGATCACGACGCCACCCTTTGCCGTGAACTTGATGGCGTTTCCGATCAGCTTGTCGAGGAGCTTGCCCAACTTCATGGGATCCGCACGAACCAGATCGTACGATTCCACGCGCAGCGCAATCTTGAGGCGCTTGCGATCCGCGAGCTCGCGCCACTTGCCGGTCGACTCCTCGGCAATCACGATCACGTTTGAGTAAGGGGGAACTGGCATATCCGTGGCGGCAGGGGAAACCGAAAGCGCGACGAGATCCTCCACGAGACCGAGCAGTCGCTCGCCGTTGGTGCGGATCGCCTCGAGCATCGCGATGTCTGCCGGACGCTGGTTGCCCGTGCGGTTTTCCTTCAGCACGCGAGAGAATCCGATGACCGAGTTGAGTGGCGTGCGCAGCTCATGGCTCAAGCGCTCGACAATCGCGTGATGCTCGGTTGGCGTCTGTCTCGGCCCATCGTTCGGCGAGGCTTCGCGGGACACGGCGGGTTGCTCGTCGTGTAGGCGGAATGATGCGGGGCTCATTTCCTGGCCGGGTTGGAGTCTGGTGCAATCATCTGAACGGCTCGTCGGCGGGGCACCGAACGGAACGCAACCTGACGTGTGACGGCGGGCTTGACGGTCACTTCGATCTCCGCGGGCTCCCAGCGAGCGCCCGTGCGAGATTCGCTCATGACCTTGAGCACATAGGACCCGCTGGCAACTTCGGTGAAGCGATACGCGCCCGTTGCATCGGTGGTGGCAAAGAGCGTGTCGCGCACGCCTACGAGGGCGAGCGACACGTCGTTCAGTGGACCGGCATCGGCCAGTGAATCTGAGGCGGTCTCCATGCCGGTGCGCGCGACGGCCATCTGTCGAACGGTCCCGATCACGAGTCCGGCGCGCTCTACGGCAAGCGCGAATGTGGTGGGGGTGCGGCGCGTGCTGTCCACGCGCACGGTCGGGTCGCCGGTGAACACCGACGTCTGCGAGGTCCGCTGCGCCAGCGAGAGGCGATACTCACCGGCGGGAAGTCCCGCGAATGCAACATTGCCTTCCGCATCGGTGATCGCGGCCTGGGGCCCGAGTCGCACGAGCGTTCCGGCGACACCAAGCCCAGTCTCCTGATCCACGACACGGCCGCGTACCCGGCCCGCACTGCGCGCGCGGCCAACCGGCATCTGCACCGGCATGGTGTATTCGAGGAACGCGACTTCGCGATCACGCACATCATACGCGCTTCCGGTGAGACGGATGCGAAGGCTGACCGTCGATCCCGTCTTCAGCTGCTGCGAGATGCCGGCGTCGAGCTGCGAAAAGCGATCGCCGCTCGACCGAAGCATCGTTTGGAAACCATTGAACGTCAGTGACGTGCCAGACGCAACTTGCAGGCGTCCGTCTCCACCGATGGTGATGACGTTGTCGGACCCACGCGAGATCGACATGCCCTTGCTCGCTTCGCCATACAGGGACAGTGAGTTCACTCCGAAGTTCGCGCTCGCGCCCAGTGAGAGCTCGTGATACTCGTGCTGGCCGCTCAGTACGGTCGTGGCGACACCTGCTCCTGCACTGCCCCACAGGCGCGTGGTGCCGAAGGTCTGCTCACTGCGCGCCAGCAGGCCGCGCTGCGACTCGTCGGTGCGCGCCGTGTATGCGTTACTCGTCCGGGTGAGACTGGAATACTGAAGGGTGAACTGTGACGTGTAGTCCACCCCAACCGTGGTCGAACGGAAGTACTGCGGCGCCATGATGCCCAGGATCACGCCATTCGACTGGTGCGATCCCATCGACGCGCTGAATCGAATATCGTCCGTGGCACCCGCCGACACGCTGGCATAATCATGCTCGGCGCCGCGGTAGATACCGGCGAATTGATCATCGGCCGCGATATGACCAACGTCGTAGCGAACGCGATCGCCGCCGCTCACATGTGCTTCCGCCGCTGCGCCTCGGCCGAGTGGGCCGGTGCTTCCGGCGACTTCGGCTTCGATGTGCACGACACTGACTGGATCCATCGTCACAGCGGAGCCAAGCACCTGCCCCGAGAGGACACCGCCAGAGCGAGTCAATCCGCTCACGGTGAACTGCGGTCTCCCGATGATGTCGTCGGCGCGGGCGCTGACGTACGCGCCGGCTTCCGTCGGTCCGTTTGGCTGGAAGCGGAAGTGCTGCGCGAAGGCACCGGCGCCCAACGCGCCGTCGTGCACGTCAAGTCCGCCGCCGAAGCCGGTCTGTCCGCCGCTCGAGAGCGACGAAACGCGGTACAGGCCATCGCCGGCGCGAGCGGTGTACTTCGAGCCGCGAAGCTCCAGGCGATACTCGTCCTGGTCTCCAAACTGCGACGACGCTCCTGGCGAGCCGCGGAGGACGAACGAGAGTTGGTCGCTGCCGCCATCGCGCAGTGCGCCGCTGCCGACAAACTCGTATGGCGACACGCCGGCCGACGCATTCGCGGCGCGCAACCGAAGCTGCGATGCGACGCGATGGAGCGGCTCAGCGCTGTTGGCTTCCTGTACGATGGTGACGCGTGATGACGCCGTGGCGGTGATTGTGCTGTCGGACTTGTCCGATGCGAACACCTCCAGCACGTCGTCCTGCGCCTCGGCGCCCTTGGTGCGTGTGGCGACGTTCACGGCGAGTGGCACCGATGCGCCAGCGCCGATCGACAGGTGCGACGCGCCGAGCGAAACCACGCCGCCAAGGACGCTCTTCGCGTGAACGGCGACCGTTGTGGCAACGTTGCCGCGATTCTGCAGCACGAAGACGGTGCGATAGGTGTCGCCGGAAATGGAGTAGGTCGGGACAGAGGTGAGCGACAAGTCCAGCGCGCGGACCACGCTGACTTCCACGGCGATCGAGTCGCGAGTGATCTCGTGGCTCACACTGTCTTCTGCCGAAACCTGGATGGTGTAGCGGCCGGCGGGTGCGCGCGCCGGGAGGCGGACGCCGACGATCCAGCTGTCGGATTCGCCAGCAGCCAGGACGAACGGCTGCGTGCCCATTGGCACCGACCACTCCGCCGGAACTTCAATCTTCGGGACGAGCGACGCCCGGCTGGCGGAGCGGTTCGTGATGCGTAGGGCCGTCGTAATTGTCGCCGCGGGAGCAGCAATGATCGCCACCGAGTCGCGCGCTGCGATCACGATCGTCTGGGCGGCGGCCTGTTTCGCCCCCGCAAGGACGAGCGCGATCAGCGCGAAACGAGCAAGGAAGCGAGTCATCGGTCGCTTAGAACTCGAGCTTGTACTGGGCGGCGAACACGGCATCGTCGCCAGTGTCCGCGAAGATCACGGCCTTGTAGCTGCCGGCCGGGAGCGCATCGAACACGAAGCGCTGCTTCAGCGATGTGCCTGGGTACAGGAGGCCGCGCTGCTGTTCGCGGCGGCCGCGCAGTGTACCGGCGGCATCGTAGAGCTCCACCCAGATGGCGGGGCGGTATCCGCGATCACCGATGTTCTCGACTTCGAGCTCGACGACGCGATGGCCGACCGAGTCCGCGGCGAGCGTCTGGTTCGCGAAGGCAACCTTGCGGGAACCGGTCGCGGGAAGATGCGTGGCGAGCTGCACGGCGTAACGGACAACCGAGCCGAGTCCGACCTGCTTGTTGGCGGAGGCCGGCGGAGCCGTTGGTGCGCCCTCGACCATCAGGGCGCTCCAGAACGTGCCGCGAAGTGTATCGAGCGCGGGCACTGTGATCGTGTAGCCGAGCGTCATTTCGCCGTTGGGCGGAACGATGATCGACGTCGCGGAAGGCTTGATCCAGGTCGCGTTGGAGCGCGGTGTGGATGCCGCGGCGTCGAAGTGCGACGTGCCGTCCGCAAAGAAGCGGTAGTC
>JBDTMO010000162.1:0-9578 GCA_039934235.1 bacterium
TGCTCGACCGCACCGATGTCGTCACACTTGCTCGCACAACTGAGCAGCAGTGCGCAAAGTTGCTCGAACAAGACGTCGACGTTGACATCGTTCTGATGATCGGCGTTGGAGCCGCTAATGCTGGTGAACTTGTCGTGGATGGTCGCGGCATTGCATTCGCCTGCCTTGAACACTTTACGTCCGTTATCAACACGGATACGCAGGGACTCGGTCTTGACCCGGAGCTTTTGCCGCTCTGGCTTGCACACGAATTCACACACGCAATTCGCTACACGTCTCCGACGAGCCGCAGCGAATTGCGCCAACTCGTTGAGAACGCGAGCGGATACTATTCGTATTGGGATACCGGGCGTCAGGCTCCCCTGCGAGAGCTCCTCGTAAACGAGGGCTTGGCTGTACACGTATCCCAGATGATCAGTCCCGGCCATGCTGCGTGGGAATACTTCGGTTTCGGGAGACGGCAGTATGCGCGTGTCCGTGAATTGGAAGCTGTCATTTCCCGTGCCGTTGTCGAGGATCTTAATCGCGCAGGCTTGGGCCTTCGATTGCGCTATTTGTCTGGCGGAATGAGCGACGAGGCTCGTACCGTCGACCGGTACGTTCTTCCTGAGCGCAGTGGCTATTTTCTGGGCGCGCGGATGGTCGAAGCGGCTATCGCCGAACGTGGAATCGCATGGGCGGTACGTGCCAACGCTGACGAGTTGGGACAACTCGCACGAGACGCTGCCGCGACGGCGTAACGCAGCTCTTCCTGATTATTTCCAAGTACGTGTCGTGACTCGGGCGAGTTGATTCTATTTCCCAACACAGAAGTTGCGGAAAACCACATCGAGCACATCGTCCACCCGCACGATGCCGATCAGTTCACTCAGGGCATCGGCTGCGCCACGGACGTGCGTCGCGGACACAGACGCTGGAAGCACGTCGTCGCGCCAGGCGATGAGGAACTGACGCATCTCGTCTGTTGCTCGCTCCACGGCAATACGATGTCGTGTGCGGGTCAACACCGGTGCATCGATCTGTGGGATTCCTCGCTCGCTTGCCAGACGAGTTTCGATCATGGTGAGCACGCTGCCCAAACCCTCACCCGTGTGTGCACTGACGCTGATATCGGCCAGTGTTTTGAGGCTTTCTGTTACAACATCGGCTTTGGTCGCCACAATAATGATTGGCGCCGTCGTATGCGCCCGAAGCAACGCAATCGTGTCGAGAGCTGCATGAGAATCGATACACGCAAGCACGATGGCTGCACGTGCCAGGTACCGAGATGACGTCTCGATACCAAGTCGCTCCACGACATCTGTCGTATCGTGCATGCCAGCGGTATCTACTAAACGAAGTGGCCATCCGGGTAAATCGAGAACCGCTTCTATCGCATCGCGTGTCGTCCCGGGAATTTCGGTAACGATGGCGCGCGCTTCGCCAAGGAGCGCGTTGAACAGCGACGATTTGCCCACGTTGGGTGCACCGGCAAGGACAACGAGTGCTCCATCATGTACAAGCGCGCCTTGCTCGCCACTTAAGAGCAAGATATCGAGAGCATCGAGAAGCGCTTCTGCCGATTCAATGATCCGGACGCGCGGTATCGGACCATCGTCTTCCTCCGGAAAATCAATGTCATATGCGAGAAGCGCCTCGAGTGTAAGAAGCTGATCTCGTAGTACCAGAATTCGGCGTGACAATCCTCCATCGAGCTGTCGTAGCGCCAGATAGTGTCCCGCTGAGCTCCGCGCATCTATCAAATCGCCAATGGCTTCCGCTTGCAGCAGGTCGAGTTTTCCATTGAGGACCGCGCGACGAGTAAATTCACCCGGTTCAGCTTCTCTCGCACCATTGTGGATTGCAGCTGCAAGCACTGCAGTGGGTACAACGAGACCACCATGCGTGCTGATTTCCAGCAGGTCTTCGCCCGTAAATGAGTTTGGTCCAGGAAAGTATGTTGCCACAACATCATCAATTACACGGCCGCTTCGATCACGTACTCGACAATACGTTGCATGCCGGGTATGGGCTGGTACGGGCTTCAGTAATCGTGTGGCGATTTGACATGCATCTGGCCCGCTAATGCGTATCAGTGCCAATGCTCCACGGCCGGTTGGCGTCGCGACAGCAGCAATAGTTCGCCCATCGCCAATGATCGCAGCATTTAAAGGCTGCTGATTCATGGCTGACGGATCGCCGTTTGTCCGTTGTTCATGACTAGTGTCTCACCAGGTTCAACAATGTGAACAAAGTCACGACCTGTGTATGTCTCGAGGTACTGGCGCAAGCGGGCAATTGCATCGTGAGCCCCCGCTGTAATGTGCCGGAACGTACCCCAGTGATACGGCAACATTGCTCGAGCGCCGAGCACTTCAAACAGCGCAACTGCATCTTCACCTGTGAGATGCCCTCGGCGAAAGGATTTCCTTTTCCACGCCGGCGCGTGGCCGATGGGAAGCAACGCGATATCAAGTTGTCGATCGAATTGCCACAGCACTCGTTCAACCAAATGATGTGTATCGGCTACGAGCGCAGTATCGCCGGCGAAGAAGACACTTTCATCCTTGGTTTCCACGAGATACATGTTTGCGGCACTGTGCCACGTATCGAACCCGTACCGACTTCCTTTGTGCGTGGCCTTGCCAGCATGAATTCGGAGCAGGCCGTCATTCAACGATATGCATTCACCCGGATCAAGCGGGACGGCATGTGTGTAGCCTTTCCGCAGAAGCCATTGGGCAATGGTGCTCGGTGCATAGAGTGGAATGTCGCGCGGTAGCTTGTCGAGGGACTTGAACGACAGGTGGTCGAAGTGCGCATGCGTCAGCAGGAGCGCATCGAGGTGGGGCAGGCTTTCCAGCGCGATGCCAGCCGCCGTTACCCTCGGGAGAAACCCACCGAGGGTAAGTTCAAAATTAGGATCCGTCAAAATCCGAGTACTGCCAAACTGTAACAGCAGGGTTGCGTGACCGATGTAAGTGATCTGCACGAAGCTCCCCACTCAATTGATACGATACCTAGCCTCGTCGCTTCTCCGCTGACCCACTGACGACCACATCCTGCTTCCCTCGCTCGCGGGCGAGAAGCCATTGCTGTGGAATTGCCGCAATGTTCTGCACTGCGTAGTACAGGTTGAGACCTGACGCAAAATTGAGAAAGAGTACCGTCAACATCACAGGCATCATATAGCTCATCATCTTTGCCTGCGGATTGGGTGGGGAATTCTTCATCCCAACCCAAGACATTACAAACATCGACACGCCCATCAAGAGTGGTGTGATGTAGTACGGATCACGCAGCGAAATATCAGCAAGCCACAGGAAGGAAACGCCTCGAAATTCGATTGTGTTCTGAAATACGTAGTAGAGCGCGAACAGCACCGGCATTGGAAGCAGCATTGGTAAGCAACCCATGAGTGGACTCAAGGGGCTCATCCCATGTTCCTTATAGACTTTCATGATTGCTTCTTGCTGCTTCTTCGGATCGTCGTTGTGCTTCTTCTGTAGCGCTTGGAGTTCAGGCTGAAGCCGCTGCATCTTCATGCTCGTCCGCATTGCGCCTTGGTTCAGCGGCCATAGAATGAGCCGAATCATTACTCCAAACAGGACAAGCACCCAGCCATAGTTCAGCTGCGTTGTTCGTTTCATCCACAACAAGGCCTTCATGACCATTGTCGCGAACGGCTGTACTGCACCGTGAAGAAACCCGGCGTACGGATTTACTTGATCCAGGTCACCGCCAAGGTGTTGAAGACGCTCAAAATTTTGAGGCCCTGCGTAGATCTCGAATGTTGCGTTTCCTTCCGCACCCACTGGCAAGGCAATCGTTCCGCGCATTTCCTTGGCAATTTTATCTTTCCGTGGTACACCCTGTAGACGTACTGTGGAAAAGGGCACCTTACCTGCGCGCAGTGCGACAAGGAAGTATTTGTTGCGAGTCGCTATCCAGTTGATCGGGCCAGGCTCGCTCCGCACCTCTGCTGAATCCAATTTGGCAAATGCAACACTTGTGACGTCGCCTCGAGTGGGGCGAAAGCTTACAGCAAGGTGGTTGAGGTCATCAACAGTATCTGCCTCATTTGCCAGCAACGTTTCCGGTAGTCCCACGAGTAGTGAACTACCTGTCGGAGCTGAGGAGATACTCGCAGATATTCGAGCGAGGTAGCTACTCGCTGAATCCTGAGGAAAGTCGTACGCCAGACGTACTGAGTGTCCGGCAACTTCGCCCGTGTATGTGATAACATTCTTCACCCCGGTTTCGTGAGTTACCCGGAGTGGCACGGTGTCCAGGCCAATTGTGTCTCGACCTAAGGCAAGGCGATATGATGTCAGCGCTGTGTGAGGTTTTACGAGCTCGACACACCAAGCGGCCGATTTGCCTGATTTACAGTTTTGGGGGCCAGTTCCCGTCCGGTGCGACGGATAGCTATCGAGAACTATCGATATTGGCACGCCACCACGAGTGCTGAATGCATACGTCGCGTGTGACGTATGAACTAGAGTGGTTTCGGGAGTTGCGCTTGCCGGATTTGATTGTGTTCCACCAGTAGTTACTGGCGTTGCTTGTACGACGGTTTGCGGACTCGCTGTTGCGGATGCTGCAGCCGTGACAGAGTCGGCATGACGAGCACTAGTGTCCGAAGCAACAGGCGCCGGCGTGCGCTTCATCGAGTTTGAAAAGAGCAACGGCGTTGCCACGATGACTGCTGCTGTCAGCACTAACGCAAGAAAAAAGCGGTTGTTCATATGTGGGGGAAGATGCAAACATGTGCGTCAAGGTACTGGATCAAATCCGCCAGACCGGAATGGATGACACCGCCCAATGCGGCGCAGTGCAAGCCAACCGCCACGCCAAGCTCCATGGCGTTCAAGTGCTTCGATCGCATAGACAGAACAACTTGGATAGTAACGGCACGCGGAGGGCAGTAAATGACCGAGTGATACTTGATACGCTCGAACAACCAGAATGAACACGGTCTTCATCACACGTCATCTATATGTGGTCGCTATGCTCGTTGTTCAGGCTCAGCTATCTCTACTGATCTTTTCACCATTTCGTGCCAACGTTTTAGCTCGCCAAGTGCATGCCAGATATCGGCGGTCAGCAACGCAAATGATGCATCGTATGCTTCAGGCCTGATTCGAAGCACGATATCTACTGCAATTTCTGTCGAAAGGACGTGTAGCCGAACAAGCTCTCGAAGACGACGTTTGACCAAATTTCGAGCGACGGCTGAGTGCTTGAACCGTGGAACGACGAGCCCTACTCGTGGTCCTTGCCGAGCGCATTTTAGATGCGCGAGAGGGGAAGCTGCAGCCCGGACCTCAATGTGTGTGGTCCGGATGCGCTTCCCCTCTCGCACGATGCGCTGTAACTCCGCGCCCCGCGTAATGCGTGCTTCTCGCGGAAAGCTTAAGGACGCTCCAGGCGTCTTACGCTCCCGAGTACTTATCTGGAATACGAACGGTTAGTTGCTTCCGCCCTTTCTTGCGTCGACGAGCAAGTGTAGCACGGCCCCATTTCGTTTCCATTCGTGCACGAAAACCATGCGTCTTCAGCCGCCGAGTATTTCGTGGACGGTAAGTTGGCTTTCCCATTAGCTACTCCAAGTGCGGTCTCAGTAAAATTGTAGTACAGATCGTTAAAGTTAAACAGCACAGCAACATAGGTCAAGGCAGATCAAGGAACTCCCGAGCAGATACACCCAACTACTTACATCACCAATAATGCCCCAGCCCGCATAATTAGTCGCCAAGTGTATATAAGCATTTGCTTTTCCCACATGGCTCAAATAGCTTCGCTCCCCGCCCTACTGAGTTTTCCACATCGATGCAATGACGCTCTCGGCAATTGAAGTTTGGACACGCATTCTCGATCGCGCTCGACATGAGCTTCCGGAACAAACGTTTCGGACCTGGCTTGAGCCAACCGAGCCCTTAGCACTGGAAGGTGATACGATCATTATTGGATCACCTGATCAGTTTGCTGCTGATTGGAATGAGTCAAAACATGCCGAATTGCTGACAAATCTTGCTCCTATAGCTCTTGGACATCCACTTTCGGTAGTATTTCGCGTCCATGAAGAGCGAAAGACACGAAATCAGATGGATTTGTTCGTAGCACCGCCAGCATCTGGAAACACGACACAACAGCGACAGAAACAAGGCGGAATTAATGCACAACTCAGTGACCGATATACTTTCGACCACTTTGTTATCGGAAAGTCCAATGAATTAGCAGCCGCTGCAACTCTTGCTGTCTCCCAAGCTCCAGGAAAAGTATATAACCCACTTTTTCTATATGGAGATACTGGATTGGGAAAGACGCATCTCATGCAAGCCGTTGCGCATGAGGTTCTAAGCAAAAATTCTGAAATCCGTATCACATTTATTGGAACCGAACAATTTACCAATGAAATGATCGGATCTATTCAGAACCGCACCATGCAGGATTTTCGTCGCCGATATCGAGAAACTGATTTACTTCTCGTCGACGATGTGCAGTTCTTGAAAGGAAAAGAAGCTACCCAGGAAGAGTTTTTCCACACCTTCAATGCACTTTATGAAGCTGGACGGCAAATAATTCTCACAAGCGATCGCCCACCTTCTGAAATCCCTGGTCTCGAAGCACGTTTGGTAAGCCGATTTCAGTGGGGAATGGTCGCAGATATTGAGCTTCCCGATTTTGAGCATCGAGTAGCAATTCTCCGGAATAAAGCGTTGCTCGATCATCTCGAAATGACTATTCCAGAAGACGTTATTCGATTTGTAGCCGAACATGTTCGCTCGAGTGTACGAGAGTTGGAGGGGTCAATTATAAAACTCCTGGCGTATGCATCTTTAAAACATCGAGAAATCACTGTCGACGTTGCTCGAGAAGCGCTTCGAGATAAGCTCCGTACAAATGAAGGTGTCAATACAAATATCATTGGTCTCAGCATCGACACAATTCAAGGTATTATTGCGAAAGAGTGGGGAGTGACGGCAGAGGGTCTACGATCCAAGACACGAACAAAGGCACTTACAACACCGCGACAAGTAGCCATGCATTTTATGCGAGAGCTGCTGGCTATGCAGCTAGTTGAAATAGGTGCTGCTTTTGGAGGCCGAGATCATTCTACAGTTATTCACAGCCTTGAACGCGTTGCCGGCATGGTAAAGGAAGATCCATCATTTGCCCAACGTGTTGGACGTCTCCGAGCTGTACTCGATGGGTATTCTGCATAAAGGTCTTTCCACAAGTGCTACGACAAACACTTGAATACTTTCTTGAGATACCATTATCGCACTGGAGGATTGGCAATACATGTGGATATCTATTCTCAATACACACCGAAACTACAGATTTTGATACGTCTCAACTATCTGTGACTACACAACTTGAGATACATTTTCCACAGCTCAACAGGCTCTACCTCTGCTACTAGTTTATTCTTTTATATAGAGTAGAAAAGAAGCCACCCCCGTTTGCACACATTCGGCACAACAGGAGCGGTGAATGCGTTTCACGATTTCCCGGGAAAAGCTTCAAGAAGGGTTGGCAGCTGTAGCCGCAAGCATTCCTGCTAAAACGACTTTGCCTGTTTTAGCAAATATCCTGGTGGAGACTACGGAAAAAGGGATCCGCCTCTCTGGAACTGATCTGGATATTGCTGTGAGTACGGAGGTGGCAGCTGATGTAGAAACAATGGGTGCCATGACCATTCCCGCCAAGAAGCTCACAGAAATCGCTCGTGAGCTTGCTCCTTCCCCAATTAAAATTGCAGCTGCCGGTGAGCAGCGAATAACTTTGGATTGTGGCCGTTCCCATTTCAAGATTCTTGGACTTCCTCGAGATGAATTTCCAAGTTTTCCAACGGTTCGCTTCAACGAAAGTTGGCGAATCCGATCTGGAGACCTTCAGAAACTGATTTCGCATACGTCATTTGCCGTGAGTACTGAGGAGAGCCGCCCGATCCTCAATGGCGTACTTTGGGAGTTGAAGCCGGACTCGATGCGCATGGTGGCTACGAATGGGCATCGATTGGCAAAAATGGAGGTCCCAATTAAATCAAGCGGTGCACCAGCCGCAGATTTGATCATTCCACCAAAAGCCCTGGAACAAATCCGACGCCTTTTTCCAGCAGATGAGGAGCTGGAAATCGCTCGAGGTGATAATCACCTTGGTTTTCGGTCACCGTTCACATCAGTTTTTACTCGTCTGATCGAGGGGCCGTTTCCGAACTACGACCAGGTAATTCCAAAGGATAATGATCGTGTTGCAATTGCTGATAAAATCGCATTGATCAGTGCCTTGAAGCGAATGTCCGTGATTGCATCGGATCAGACACATCGAATTCGGCTTTCATTTAATTCCGGAATTCTACGATTCAGTGTCCAAACGCCTGACCTTGGCGAGGCAACGGATGAACTCGCGATCAGGTATGTGGGAGATCAACTTGATATTGGATTCAACGCGAGTTATCTGCTGGAAATCCTTCGATATATCCCTACCGAAGAAGTCAAGCTCACGTTTAAGGCACCGGAGCGAGCTGCCACCGTTGAACCAGAAGGCTGGAGTGATTCTGCAACATATTTATGTCTTGTAATGCCGCTGCGACTGGTTGACTGAGTCATGCCGGCGAAGGCCCCTCATCCCAATTCCTGATAGCAGGCACGTCCCCGATCGTGAGGTGAGTCAATGAGCGCGTTACAAACGCTCGCACAGGCAGCAGGGATTGCTTATGCGGCGGGACTCAATCTCTACGCTACGGTCGGAATTATTGGTCTAGCCGTCCGACTTGGATGGATTCAATCTCTTCCAAGTAGCCTTTCCGGATTGAGTTCCTGGTGGATCATTGGAATTGCTCTAGTTCTGATGACCATTGAATTCATTATTTCATTAGTGCCGGCGGTTGCATCAATTTGGGATACGCTTCACTCGCTTATTCGACCTCCTGTCGCCGCTGCTCTTGCTGCTGCCACTGCTTGGCATGGAGATCCTGTATTCGTTTTAGTTGCAGCGCTTGTAGGTGGTAGTCTTGCGGTAACGACTCATACAACAAAACTTGGACTTCGATACGCAATTGATGCATCACCCGAACCGATAAATAGTGGCGTTACCAGTGTTGCAGAACTGGGTCTCGTCACGATCATTGCGCTGACATTATGGCAATATCCATTTCTTACTCTGCTCTTTGCCTTGGTAGTTCTGGCTATTCTGATCGTAATGGTTCGACTCATTTGGAGAACCCTGCGTCAAGTCTTTGCTGGCCGATGGGTTCCTCGGCAAGGTTTTCTTCAGGAAGCACGGACAAGCGATCGACTGGAAAGGCGCGAGGACGACTAAGAGGTTGGCCAAGGCGCATTTCCTGTTATTAGTAATAAACTGATTATTACCTAAATACAACTAAAGACAAAAAACACTGGACCATCTCGCCTGTTGTTCTCACTTCCAGCCCGCTGTACGTGTTAGAGCTGGAAGGATGTGGTTGAGTCCATAAATCTGTCCAGAATTGGATCGAGATTTCTACTCTGCACCGGCATCGCTGAACAAGCAAGAAGATGTGGATACTGCCGGCCTATAAGCCGGGTTCTGTCGAGTGTTGCCACTCGGAC
>JBDTMO010000163.1:0-9558 GCA_039934235.1 bacterium
GCGTGTACGTGAAGTTTGGCGTTACGTGGCTTAATTTCTGTAGTTGCCTTTGGGGACCCTTAGGACGCGACGCCGCGCACTCTCTCCACGCTTCAGGATCTAAACCGACCACCGATCGCTTGCACGACCCCTCCGGTCGGTGAACACGCGATCGGTGACCCAGACCGAAACACACATGACTCATTCTCGTCGTTCCCTTCTCGCGTCCACGGCGGTCATTGCGTTCTTCGCTGCGTGCGGCGGAGATACGCCGGTCACGCCACCCAAGGACACGGTCGTTGTCGTCGTACCGCCGCCGCCCGTCGTTGCCGCCATCTCCATCGTGGGGCCAGCGCGCCTTACGGTGGGCCGCACGGCCACGATCACCGCAACACCGATCACGTCTGCCGGCGTCACGGTCACCGGAAAGACCGTCGCCTTTACAAGCAGCAATGGCGCCGCCGTGACGGTTGCCGCCGACGGAACCATCAAAGCCGTCGCCCCTGGCACCGCCATCATCTCGGCCACCGTTGACAGCATTGTCGGCACACTGACCGTCATCTCGTCCGACGCATCGCTCTACACGCTTACGCTGACCGGTCCGGCGAACCCGATGGTCCTTGGCGGAACGGCGCAGCTCACCGCGTCCGGAAAGGACTCGTCGAACACCGCGGTGGCGATTCGCTCGATCACGTATGCGAGCTCCAACCCGAACATCGTGAGCGTGTCGGCGACCGGCCTGGTCACTGCACTCGCTCTTGGCACCGCGACGATCACCGCCGAAGGCCTCACTGTCGCCGCTGTGCAGGCGTCCGTTGTCATCACGGTCATTCCGGCTCCCGTGGCGAGCGTCGTGATCCTTCCGCCGGCCGACACCATCCTCCGCCCTCGTTTTCCGAAGCAGCTCGTCGTCCAGGCGCGCGACAGCGCGGGCAACGTGCTCAACCGCCCGATCACGTATACGTCGTCGAATGTTGATGTCGCTGTCCTGGACATCTTTGGTCTCGTGACGGCCACAGGAGAAGGCCCCGTCACCATCACGGCGAGCAGCAGCGGCAAGAGCGCGAATATCCGTCTGTTCGCGGTGCCCGACTCCGGACTTTATATCGCCGCGACAGGCGGCTTCCCCGGCGATCCCGCGACGGCCGCGAGCGACCAGCCTGGTATCACATCGGCCACGCCGGCAACGACCATCGTGCCCGCCGACGGCATTGCCCGCTTCGACATCATCAACGCCACAGGCTCGTATCGTGTGCGCGCCAGCACGTCGGCCGATCCAGCCCGCTCGACAATTGCCCTGGCTGGTATTGCGCTCCTCATCGGTGGCGCGCCGACGGTTGTTCCCGTCACCATTGGACCGCCAGCCGCGGTTGTCACGGTCGCCATGAAGCCGTATACGGCCAACATCACGGCGCCTGCGACAGTCGGCGTGGGTTCGACGGTGACGGTCACGTGGACATTCGACGAGTCGACCGCGCCGTTCAGCTTCTTCCCTGATCACGCGCCCACCGGCACGCTGTACTACTCCACGACGAGTGGCGCCGATCTCTCGGGCACGCCGATTGGCGCAGTCGTCACGCGCGATCCCACGAGCGGCATCTCCACCTTCTCGGCGTCCTTCACCGCGCCGGCCACACCGGGAACGATTTATCTCCAGGTGTACGCGGACGGTGCCGTCGCGCGGTTGCTCTATCCGATCGTGTTCCGCGGCCAGACGATGCGGACGATTACCGTGCAGTAACGTGTCGGCCTGAGCGCAGCGAAGGGACACCTCTCTTCACTGCGCTCAGGCGCTCCACCGCTCACGGATCGGAGCGCATCACGACACCATCCCGAAGCTCCTGGATTGTTTGCAGACCGGGCGCGTTGAGCAACGAATCATTTGGTGCGAGCAACTCTGCCTTCACATTGAACAGCAGCACGCGGCCACCGTGCGCCCGCAACGTGTCCGCAAACGCCGCCATGGTGCGTGCGTCGCTCTTTTTCGGAATCTCGTGCGACGGCCGATGCAGGTAGAAGTACACGGCCGCCGGCCAGTTGGTGTACAGCGGCTTGTCGGCTCCTGCGGTGCGTGCCCATGCGAGCAACTCACTTTCGCGCCACTGTTCGCCAGCGAAATCGGAGCCCCAGCGCATCACATAGCGCGAATCGGCGCGCGTGGCCAACGCGGCCGCACACCACCACACGACAAGCGCGACGGCAACCGCGACGCGCGCCACCTGTAAGCGCGTGCTGCGCCACCACAGTGTTAGACCGACAGCTGCCATCGTCATCACCAGGACCAGCGCTGGCGCGAGCATGCGTTGATCGAGGGGGATCTCGGGATCTGCCAAGATCCGGGATGCGCCAACGACGCCTGCGTAAGAAAGCATGAGCAGCGACGCGGCACCGAATAAGCGCCACGCAAGGAGGTGCTGCCGATCGCCACTCTCACGTGCCGCGCGCGCTGACGACCATGCGCGCCACGCGCCAATGCCTACCAGCAGCGCAAGCGCGCATCCTGCCGCGAGCGCGAGCGTCGCGCGATACGGCAATGCGTCTCGAGGATCCGCTGTGTAAGGGATGAGCCACGCGATGAGCGTCTTGCCACCCTGCGCGAACGTCGGGCCGAGGTTGCCGTAGAGTGCGAATTTCCTGATCTCGCTGGTGCCTGCTTCGGCGCGCGTGCGTAAAACCCATGCGGCCTGCAACAGCAGCGCAGGTAGCAACGCGATGGCGGCTCGACGCGCGCGAACGAGCCACGTTCCTGGTTGGAGGAGTGCCCAGAGCGCGACGGCGCCCACGAGCGATGCGCCCGCGTACCGTGTCATCACCCCGACCGCTGCCGGAATTCCAGCGCGAAGTGGCCGATCCGGTGTGAGCACCATTGCGGCGAGTACGAGCGCCAGGCAGGCGAGGTACAACGGCTCGCTCAATACCGACACATGCACCTCGTGCATGGACGTCATGGCGAACAGTGCCACCGCGAGCAGGCTTCCTCCGCTCGTCGAGGCCACCGCGCCCACGAGCAGCACGAGCGTGGTGATGGTGATGAACGCGGCAGTCGCGTTGACAAAGCGCGCGCCCTGCGCGGGCGTCATGCCAAGGCGTATCGGGAGCGCGAGGACGGTGGGATATGCGGGCGGGAAGTGCGCAAGCGGTTCTGTGCTGTCTGGGCTCGCCCACTTGGCGAGTGGAATGCGGTATTCGCCGTGGAGTGCGACCGACTCAGCGGCTCCCATGTATGAGAGCGCATCGGGGTCGAGGCCTGGGCCAGGCGGGTCAGTGATGACCAGCACGAGCGTGAAGGCAACGATTCCAAGGAGTGCAGCGGGAATGAGTCGAGCGAGGGTTTGCACACCCAATGCTCGCCAGTGCACCCGCTCGGCGCTACGCGCCTTGCTTGACGGCTGACTGCTCGCTCGGCGCTACGTGCCTCGCTTGACGGCTACTGCTCGGACGAAGCGAGCGCCAGCGAGCAAGCAATTACCGTACAACGAGTTGCCAATTGCGGCTCTTTCTGCCAACTCGGCAGCCGTTGCGGTTTCGGTATTCGTTCGGTAAATACATCCCCCCGACCCGAGCTGGAATTGATCGCCCGAGCATATGCTCGTAACCACGATCTTCGGTATTTATTCGGTTTTTGGCATCGTTTTTGTCGTACCTATCGCCCCCACGTCCCTTTCTCCCGTGTCCCTCTCCCTTGCCGAACTTGTTCGGCTCCTCCCGCCACCGGCGGCGGCTACGCCCGCGCTCCCCACCGGGATCGCGTCGCTCGACGCCGCGCTCCTCGGTGGAGGACTCCCGCGCGGCAGGCTCACGGAGCTCGTGGGCAGCACGGGAAGTGGAAAGACGACACTCGCCCGTACGATCGTCGAAGCCACGGTGTCGTCGCATGGCTGGGTGGCCTACATCGACGCCCAGCGCACACTCGACGCACGCGACTGGGTGCACCTCGGCAACACAGAAGGGATGTGGATGATTCGCCCACACGATGCCACGCGCGCCGCCTGGTGCGCCGACATCCTGCTGCGCAGTAGCGCATTCGCGCTCGTCGTCCTCGACGGTGCGTCCATGCTCTCCAAGGCGGCGGCGGTGCGCCTCACGCGGCTCGCCCGTGAATCGAATGCCGCGTTCGTCGTGATGGGCGATCGAACAGGAGGGGCCACGCAGCTTGGTGGCGCGGTACGGCTGCTGGTCGAACGACGAACACCGCGGACACGAGAGGGCAGTACGAGTACGACACACACGATCGGCGTGCGGGTCGAGAAAGGAGGAACGCTTCGGACGGTGGAGGTAAGCTGTGCAATCCCTGTGGCGCGTCGCCTGTGTACGCATCCCGAGGTTCCCGATCGGCGCGGTGTGGCGCGCGGTCCGGCGGGGGGGCTCCGGCACGGCCGCAGGGGGCGAGCAGCTTCTCCTCCCGCTCACAGCGCCGCTGCCCCCATCGTCATCGAGCCCGCACGCGAACGGGTCGTCGAGCGCGCCGCCAACCACGCCCGAGCATTGGGATGACCTCTCCATCGTGCTCACCGATGGGCCGCAAAAGCGCTTGCGCGCCGTCTCTGCGGCGGCGGGTCGTGCAGGCGTGCGCGCCGGCATGCGTCCCACCGAAGCACGCGCGCTGTGTGCCGACCTGCACGAACTCGCGTGGGACGACGTCGCCATTGGCGCCGCGATTACGGAAGCGTCGGCGGCACTCGTGAGCGCCAGTCCGCAGGTGACGCCCGTTGCCGGCGCGCCGGGCCTGTGGTGGGTTGGCGCATCGGGGTTCGATGGCGTGGGCGGTGAGCGAGAACTTGGACGTGCACTCCTTCGTGTCGCGCGGCGTTGGCATCCGCGTCCACGTGTCGCCATTGCCGGCTCGTGTGTCGCCGCACGTGCAGCGACATGGGCGGGCGCGAGCTTTCAGCAGCAGGCCGGTGATCGCGCGCTCGTGCATGTCATTCCTCCGGAGCACGACGCGGCGTATCTCGCGCCGGCGCCGCTCGCCCTCGTGCCCATGGACGAGGAATTCCGCGCCGCCCTCCACGCACTCGGCGTGCGCACCGTGGGCGCACTCGCCGCCTTGAACGCAGAAGACATCGAGCGCCGCTGGGGCGACATCGGATTGCGCGCCTGGCGTCTCGCGAATGGCGACGACGCGCGTCGTCCCGTGCTCGCGCGTGTGGAGACGCAGCCCGCCGTGGAAGTGGAACTCACGATTCCGGCGGCCACGATGGAGCCGATTCTCTTTCTCGTTCGCGCCGCGCTCGAGCGGCTGGTGCACGAGATGATTGCACATGGTCGAGCGGTGGCCGCTGTCGCGATTACGCTGACGCTCGACGACGCGCGCGGCGCGCTCGTCGATGCGCCGGCACACACGGTCACGCGCGAGGCGCGCGCGGCACGTCCACTGGCGCGTGTGCTGCCGTTATTCGAACGCTGTCGTGCGCTACTCGACAGCTGGACGCTCGACGCGCCGGTGAGCGCCGTGCGCGTGGCGATCGTCGCCGCCGCACCGCTGTCCGGCGAGCAGGGCGATCTCCTCACCACCTCATGGCGCGACCTGGGTGCGGCCGACGCAGCACTCGAGCGGCTGCGCGCCGAGTTGGGGACAGGCGCGATTGTGCGTGCGGAGGCGCAGGATACGCATCGACCGGAGAAGGCAGGCGTATGGAAGGAACTGACGTCTGATGTTGCGCGGGAAGATCCACCGCCGACGCGAGGCGATGTAAAGGCGAAAGGACATGAGGACACCATTCAGCGAACAGCGTTCTCTTATCCTCATCCCGCGTCGTCTCGGCCCGTCCTTCGTCTCGCCGAATCTGGCCCAGTCACGCCTGTCGTTCCTGCGGCGCGGCGCGCACTCGATCCGCCGGAGCCAGTTGACGTGATCTGCGACGGCGATGTTCCGCGTGCGATCACGTGGCGCGGGCAGCGCATTTCCATTACGCGAGCCATCGGCCCCGAACGCTTGTCAGGCGATTGGTGGGATGATGGATACCGGCGCGATTACTGGCGGTGCGAAAGCGCGGGCGGAGAGATGGTGGTGTTTCTCGATCGCTCCGACGACGCGTGGGCGATGCAAACCTGGAGCGACTAAGTGAACGGTGAACGGTGAACGGTAAACGGTAAACGGTGCAGTGAACGGTGGACGGTGGACGGTGGACGGTGGACGGTAAACGGTGAGTGAGCGAAGTGAGCGGAGCGAGTGAGTGAAGTGAGCAATGCAAAACCCTGCCACAGCCACAGGAACAGGGCCGGCGAGAATAAGCTCGCGTCGTACGAGATCGACGCGAAGGTTCATGCCTTCGAGTCCGATGGCGCCCAGCAGCACCATGTCGCCGTCCTGCGCAAAAACAACAACGGTCGCCGTCGATCGTCCTGCGGCGTAAAACAACGCGAACCCCACCTCGCGCTCCAAAATGCGGCCATCGCCCGTCTCGAACCGGTCTACCCGCACGGGCGATATGCCGAGTTCCAGAAGCAATGCGCTCGGAATCCAGTTGTACTCGCTACCGGTGTCCACCATGACGTCGACCAGATCACGCCGTTCGTTCGGCGTGCCGAGAGCCGCGATGCTCAGCGAGGTTCGAAGGATTCGCATGTCGTCGATCATAACGCCCCCCTGGTCGTGGTGTGGCATCAGTTCGTTGCAGTGAAGGTACGATCGAACGCAAAGCGTTGACACCGTGCCAACGTACGCTGAGCTCCACTGCCACTCCTGCTTCTCACTCCTCGACGGCGCGGCACTGCCCGAGGTGCTCGTCGCGCGCGCGAAAGAACTCGGACTTGCCGCACTCGCGATTACCGATCACGACGAGCTCGGCGGATCCGTGCGCTTCGCTGAGGCGGCAGACGAAGCAGGATTACCAGGCATCATCGGCGCGGAACTCACCGTGGCAATCCCGGGCACGCGCGACGACGAGCCCCTGATTACGCATCTACCCCTTCTTGCTGAATCGCGCGAAGGATATGGCAACCTCTCGACACTCATTACCATCGGCAGACGCGACTCCGCGCGCGGATCACCATGCGTAAGCCTCGATCAATTGGCCTCGCATACCGCAGGCCTGTTCGCGCTCACAGGATGCCCGCGCGGATGGGTGGCCACACTCGCCGAACGCGGTGAGTCGGACGCCGCGTGCGAAGCAGCGGCGACGCTCCTCGACATCTTCGGCAGGCGCGTTGCCATCGAGTGTTGGGATCACGGCCTGCCAGAAGAACGCATCACGACGCAACGTCTCATCGACGTCGCGCGCGCACTCGACATCCCATGGGTCGTCACGAATGACGTGCACTACGCACGCGCACGCGACCGCATGGTGCACGACGTCCTTACGTCGCTGCGCCACAAGCTTCCACTCGACGAGATGGGCACGCGACTCCGCCCGAACGGTGAGTGGTATCTCAAGAGCGCCGCACAAATCGCTCGACGCTGGCGTCATGCGCCTGAAGGCGTGCGCGCGACGCTCGACATCGCCGACCGATGCGCGTTTCGTCTCGATCAACTCGAGCCGTCGCTGCCGGCATTTCCGCTGCCGCCTCGCGTCGATGCCGATGAATATCTCGAACGACTCGTTGCGCAGGGCGCGTATGAACGATGGGGTCCACCAGGAACGACAAAGCGCACCGCGGCTCACGAAAAGCAACTCGCGCACGAGCTCGCGCTCATCAGCAAGCTCGGACTTGCGGGCTACTTCCTCATCGTGTGGGACATCGTTCGCTTTGCGCGGCGCAAGGGAATTCTCTGTCAGGGACGCGGATCTGCGGCCAACTCCGCCGTGTGCTACGTACTCGCCATCACCGCAGTGGATCCCATCGCACTCGGCCTCTTGTTCGAACGATTCCTGAGCGAAGATCGCAAGGAGGCACCCGACATCGACATCGACTTCGCGCATCGCGAACGCGAGGATGTGCTGCAGTACGTCTACGCGAAATACGGACGAGAGCACGCTGCGATGGTGTGCGAACAGATCACCTATCGCGGCCGCAGTGCGGTGCGCGATGCCGCGCGCGTCCTCGGCTTCAGTATCGAGCAAGCCACCATACTCTCGACGTTGAGCGATCGCTTCTCCGCCAAGGCAACGGCGGACGCATTGCGGACAAAACCCGCCAGCGAAGACGAAGGCAACGCCGCACTCGCCACCACGCTCGGCAACGACATGATCCCCGGCACCGAAGCGAACATGCGGTCGCGCGCCGAGCGAGAGAAAGCGAAGCAGGTGGTGAAGCCGATGACGTCGGCAGATCGTCCAACGCCGAAGGCGGCGTACGAGCCGTACGGAAGCCCGAGTGCGCGCAGCGTACGAAAAGAAGACTTTGTCATTCCGAGCGAGCCCAAAGGGCGAGTCGAGGAATCTGCACCTCGTCCAGCCCACATTCCCGACTCGATGTACGCCGCAGCGTCGCGTGGCAATCGATGGGAAGACCCGCATGCAAGCCACGACCACAACGAACGTCGCAATCCCACGACGGCGCTGCGACCCACCGAGGGGCCAAGTGTCGTCGAGCGCGTGGGGCTCGATCCAAAGGACAAGCGCGTGCGCGCACTCGCCGAGATCGTGGAAGGGCTGCACCAGATTCCGCGGCATCGCTCCATTCATGTCGGCGGTTTCGTGCTGACGCGCGAGCCACTGCACACGATTGTGCCAATCGAACCCGCGAGCATGCCGGGACGCACGGTGATTCAATGGGAGAAAGACGACCTCGATCCCGTTGGACTCGTGAAGATCGACCTGCTCGGCCTCGGCATCCTGACGCTGATTCAGGACTGCCTGCTGTACATCCGCAACATGCGCGGCATCACGGTGGATCTCGCCGCACTGCCGATGGACGATCAAAACGTGTTCGATGATCTCTGTGCGGCGGACACGATTGGCGTCTTTCAAGTGGAAAGCCGAGCGCAGATGAATACGCTGCCGCGGTTGAAGCCGCGCTGCTTTTACGATCTCGTGATTCAGGTCGCGATCATCCGGCCGGGCCCCATTCAGGGCGACATGGTGCATCCATTCCTGCGCCGGAGAAATGGCCAGGAAGTGGTGACGTACCTGCATGAATCGCTCGAGCCGATTCTCAAGCGCACACTCGGCGTACCGCTCTTTCAGGAGCAGGGCATGCAGGTGGCAATTGCCGCGGCGAGCTTTACGCCGGGCGAAGCGGACGTGCTGCGCAAGGCGATGGGGCACAAGCGGAGCCGGGAGCGCATGGCGTCGATCGGCCAGAAGATGCTCGACGGCATGGCGGCGAATGGCATTGGCCAGTTGGATTCGGAACGCATTTTCAATCAGATCAACGGATTCGCCGACTATGGTTTCCCCGAGAGTCACGCCGCGAGTTTCGCGTTGTTGGTGTATGCGTCTGCCTACCTGAAGCACTATTACGCGCCGGAGTTCACGGCGGCGATTCTCAACGCACAACCGATGGGGTTTTACGCGCCGGGCACGCTCGTGGAGGATGCGCGGCGCCATGGTGTGGAAGTGCGGCCGGTCGATCTTACGCGCTCCGCGTGGGATGCGACGTTGGAGCAACCATGTCATCCTGAGCGAGCGAAGCCCACCAGTTGTCATCCTGAGCGAGCGAAGCCCACCAGTTGTCATCCTGAGCGAGCGAAGCCCA
>JBDTMO010000164.1:0-9543 GCA_039934235.1 bacterium
GCCGTGCCGACGACGACGGTGTCGCCGAAATCGTCGGTGACAGAGTCGCGGGCCCGCGATCCGCCCGGCGTGCATGCAGCCGCCGCGACGGCGAGGGTTATGAGGAGTGTGCGCCCAATCGAGTAGGGTGCAGATCCTTCGACTCGCTTCGCTCGCTCAGGATGACAACCGACTCGCTTCGCTCGCTCAGGATGACAGTCAACTCGCGTCGCTCGCGCAGCCCGACTGCCCGCTGGATCAGGACGACAGTTTGTAAAAAACAAAACGGGTACCCCCGGCCGAAGGAGAGTACCCGTAACGGACGCGATCGTCGTCGAGACAACGGACCGCGCGTCGCCACTAATCCTCCCCCGAGGACCTGTGAACGTATCGCGGACGAAGTCGTCTCCTGGCTCCGGGCCGCGCCGCCCCGCCTTCCCGACCGCAGTCAGTGGCGTCAGTGAGGGTGCGCGTACAAATGCCCGTTACAGTGGCGGGGCCGCGCCGGCATTTCACCGGCTTCCGTGTCCCCGTTCGCGTTGAATTGTCAGCGCGAATCTAGGGGACGCGCTCTCCAGCGGCAAGCGCCGCAGCAAGTTGATGCTTGAGTGCCGCGCGATTCGCGGCGTACGTCGCGTCATCGAGCGACGTATCGCCACTCTCTTTCCGCGCATCGAGGTGAGCAATTGCAGCGACCAGTGACTCAGCATGCTTGACAACGGGCACAGGTTGCGCGTGCGCGGCACTGCGACGACCTGTCAGCGCCCGTGTCAGCGCGCCGGCCATGATGAGCGCAATGACGGCCGCGAGCACCCAGAGCACTTTCGTCCGTGTCGCTTCGGTGGTGATCGGCGTCGTGATATGCACGACCGATCCCGCTGGGACATCCTGCGCGAGAAATCGCTTGAACGTGCGCCCGCTCGTCGTGGCGGCGGGCATCGAACGAAGGTCGGCGCCGCTTACTTGCGCGCCTGGTTCTTCCACGAGTACTTCGAGTACGACCGTCGGACGCTCGAGCCGAAGGTCGAGCGGGAAATATTTTGGCGGCAGGCTGTACGAGTAGCTGATCTGTTTTACGCCGGGGCCAAACGGAGCGACGAGTACAACGCGGCCGCTGCGCGCTTCGACACTCGTGGGCGACACATCTCCCTGTCCTCCGGCGAAATCCGCTGCACCTGGCGGAAGCGACGCACTCCACACCGGACTAAGAGAGTCACGCCCGACGACCGTCGCGGTCGTGTCATTCGAGAGTTCCCACACCTCGACGATATTGCGCGCTGCATCAGGTCGCGGGCCGCTGATCACGAAGTGATGCCCACGCACATGAAATTCCACAGCGCGTGAGGTCGTATCGAACACCGTGATCTCGCCTTCTTCACCACTGGCGCGATGGCTCTTGAGTGGCGCCGAAAAGTAGGCGATGCCGCGCCACACCGCGGCCGCGAAATACACGGCGTCGCTCGCACCGAAACGGTGGTAGCGCAACGCATAACGCCCCGCGGCATCCGTGCGAACCGAATCGACGGGCCCGGAGGTGTCAGTGCCCACCCGATGCAGAGTGACCATGACGCCCGCGATCGGGATGTCGGTTTTAGGGCCAGGCGACGAAACGCGTCCGCTGACGGACGCCGCGTCGCCTGATGACACAGTTCCCTTGCGCTGAGCGTCCGCTTGCTGAGCGAATGCGCAGAGCGTCGCGAGCACAAGGAACGCGGCCCAGCGGAGTCTACGGATTGAACTTTCCAAAATCCTCGGGACGTAGCGTCTCGAGATACTGTTTGAGCTGATCGGCCGTGAGCTCAGCGTCGCTCATCTGCGTGTCAGTCTCACTCGACGCCTCAGCAGTGACGAAATCTGGCGTCGCGTCTTCGACGTCGTCGTCATCGGCGCCTTCCGATTCCTCGCCGGGATCGACAAGCAACTCTTCCGCCGCGTGTATGGGCGCGCCGAGTCGCAATGCGATGGCAATGCTGTCCGACGGTCGCGCGTCGATGGTCACCAGCGATCCTGCATGCTGAAGCCGCAGTTCGGCATAGTAGGTGCGGTCTTCGACACGCGTGATGCTCACCTGGATCAGGCGAGCGCCCAAGCCAACTATGAGGCTACGCACGAGATCGTGCGTCAGCGGCCTGGCGCGCTTCACATTGTGCATGTGCAGTACGATCGACTCCGCCTCGGGCTGCCCGATCCAGATGGGCAACAGTCGCGCGCCGTCCTTTTCCTGCAGGACCACGACATACGAATTCGACGCGCTGTCGAGGCCGAGGCGTGAGACGAAGACTTCGATCATGCTGAAATCTACCCCGGCCAGGGCACGATAGTCACCGCGCCCCGACCGGAGCAACGAATCACTTTTCCGCGCGAGCCGACTTCCTGAGTGCAGCAGCCTTGTCCGTACGCTCCCAGGTGAACTGCGTGCAGGCGATCTTGCCAACCTTGACCTTTTCCGGCGTACGGCCGAAGTGCCCATACGCGGACGTGGCGCCGTAAATCGGCTTGCGAAGATCGAGCGCGGTCGTGATGCCCTTAGGCGTGAGGTCGAACTCGGCATGAACCGCTTCGAGGATTCGCGCTTCCGGAACCGTGGAGGTGCCGAAGGTATCGACACGCACCGAGACGGGCTCGGCGACGCCGATGGCATACGCCACCTGCACTTCGCAGCGCTTTGCGAGTTTTGCCGCGACGATGTTCTTCGCGACCCAGCGCGCGGCGTAGCACGCCGAGCGATCGACCTTGGACGGATCCTTTCCGCTGAAGGCGCCACCGCCGTGACGGCCCATGCCGCCGTAGGTGTCGACGATGATCTTGCGACCGGTCAGGCCACAATCGCCCTGCGGGCCACCGACAACGAAGCGGCCGGTGGGATTGATGTGGTACTTGATCTTTTTGGTGCGAAGCTCCTTCGGGATGGACGCTTCAATGACGTCGGAAATGATCGCCTTGTGAATCTTCGCGTTGCTGATGTGGTCCGCGTGCTGCGTGCTGATGACGACGGTGTCGACGGCGACGGGAACGCCGTCCTCGTACACGACGGTCACCTGCGACTTGCCATCGGGGCGCAACCACTTGAGGTCACCACTCTTGCGGCGCTCAGCGAGCGAGCGCGTGAGGCGATGCGCAAGCATGATTGGCATCGGCATCAACTCATCGGTCTCGTCCGTCGCGTAGCCGAACATCATGCCTTGATCGCCCGCACCACCGGTATCGACGCCCTGTCCGATATCAGTGGACTGCTTGTCAATCGTGCTCATGACTGCGCAGGTGTTGCTGTCGAAACCGAAGCCCGCGTCGGTGTATCCGATGCGTGCAATCGTGCTGCGGACGATGTCGGGAAGGTGCACGTACGCAGAGGTCGTGATCTCGCCAGCAATGACGGCGAGGCCGGTCGTAACGAGCGTCTCGCACGCCACACGGGCCGCGGGATCCTTTTCGAGCAGGCAATCGAGGACGGCATCTGAAATGGCATCCGCGACCTTGTCGGGATGCCCTTCAGTTACTGATTCGGACGTAAAGAGGCTGCGATCATGCACGGCAGGTTCCCCACTAGCAGTTGGAGAGGAAGAAAGAGGGCCCGACACCATGCTGCCGGGCCCCTAGTGCCGTCGGTCGACGGCTGAAGCGAAAGAAAGCGGATCAGCCCGATCCGGGCAACCCGTCGTACAGATACGGCGCGTCACCGATGACGTCCGCCAATCGGCGCGCAAGTTCGTGGCGCGCCTGCTCCGCGGTGAGGGAGCGCAGCGCAGCGGACGCAGCGAGCTTCGCGTGCGCGGCCGTGACGCTCCGCACGATCCGCTTCACCAACGGAACCGAACGCGGGGCGACGCTCATCTGGCGGACACCGAGGCCAAGGAGTGCAAAGGCCATCAGCGGCTGTGACGCCATCTCGCCACAGACCGCAACCTCGATGTCGCCCAGCTCCGCCACCTCGACGGTGCGCTTGATGAGGCGGAGGACTGCGGGGTGCAGTGGCGTAAAGCGCGGGGCGAGGTTGGCATTCCCACGATCGACCGCGAGCGTGTACTGCACGAGATCGTTCGTCCCGATGCTGAAGAAGTCCACGTCACGGGTCAGGGTGTCGCTCGCCACAGCCGCAGCGGGCGTCTCGATCATGACACCCAGCGGCACGTCGGCGCGAAACTCGACGCCGCGCTCCGTGAGCTCTGCAGCCGCTTCATCGAGAAGCTTTCGCGCGGCAAGCACTTCGTCGAGGCTCACGATGAGCGGCAACATGATGCGCAGGTCGCCGTGCACGGCGGCGCGCAGCAAGGCGCGAAGCTGTGCCTTGAACATTTCCGGCTGGTCGAGGCACATGCGGATTGCGCGCCAGCCCAGGAACGGGTTCGCCTCAGTCGGGAATCCACCGACGGGCAACTTGTCGCCGCCAATGTCAAAGGTGCGAATGACGACCGGCATTCCCGCAAAGGCTTCGACCACGCGACGATACGCGCGATACTGCTCGTCTTCGTCGGGCATGTTGGCGCGACCGACAACAAGGAACTCCGTCCGCATCAGGCCGACGCCCTCGGCGCCGCTCCGCGCGGCGGCTTCGGCCTCTTCGGGAATGTCCACGTTGGCGCGGAGTGTCACGCGCACACCGTCGAGGGTAATTGCCGGGAGTGCCGCAAGATCGGCCAGCGCCGCCTCGGCGATTTCTTCCTCGCGTTGGCGTTCGTGGTATGCAGCAATCTCCTCGTCGGTGGGGTTGATGGCGAGCATGCCCGTACTGCCGTCGAGCACAACACGTTCCCCGCCCCGCAACTCCGCGGTTGCCGTGCGCAAGCCCACAATGGCGGGCAAGCCAAGGGAACGCGCGAGGATGGCGACGTGCGACGTCCGCGTCCCCGCGTCGGTGGCGATCGCGACGATCGAATGCTTCTCGAGCTGGACCGTGAGGCTCGGCGTGAGGTCGTGCGTAACGAGGATCGCGTTGGCGCCGGGCGGAAGATCAACGGGGTCGTGATCGGGGAGCCCAAGCAACAGCGAGAGTACGCGAATCTGCACGTCGGTGAGATCGCCGACTTTTTCGCGCAGCATGGGCGATGAATGGCGCGCAAAGCGCGTGCGCCATTCCAGCATGACCAAATCGAACGCCTTTTCTGCCGCAATGTTCTGACGTATCAGGTCCTCGACGCCGCGGGTGAGCTCACGGTCGTCGAGAATGGAAAGCTGGACGTCGAAAATTGCCGCCTCTTCCAGGCCCGCGCTTGACTCGACGCGCGTGCGCAAGTGGCGCAGACGCTCCTTGGCGCGAGACACGGCCTCGTGCAGGCGCGCGATTTCGTCGTGCACGTTTTCGTCGGGAATAATGCGGTGCCGGACGTCCGGCACCTCCCACCGCAATAGGTGAACGAACCCGACGACGATGCCCGGTGATGCCGGGATGCCCTGAATCCGTCGTTCCACTAACGCTCCCCGAACTTGTTCAGGATGAGTGCAGCCAATGCGTCGAGTGCTTCGTTGGCGTCGCTTCCATCGGCGCGCAACACGAGAGTGGCGCCGCATTCAGCCGCGAGCATCATCACACCCATGATGCTCTTGCCGTTCACTTCCATGCCATCGCGCACGAGAGTGACCTCGCTCTGAAACTTAGCCGAGGTCTTTACAATTTCGGCGGCCGGCCGGGCGTGCAGGCCGTTCTTGTTGAGAATCTGGACGGAGCGTTCGACCATCACCGGGCCACCGAGACGAGGGCGAAGAGAGCGATCAGCACGAGGGCGACCTTGTAGCCTTCAACACGGCCTTGCAAGCGAACGAGAATCACTGCTGCCAGCGCCGACGCACCGAGTACGGTGCTGAGCAACGCGACGTGATGGCCGAGCAGACGCGCCGCCGTCAAGGGTACCGCGATCCCAGCTATTGCCGCAGCGGCGCGAGCGAGGTGCGTCGGCCCCTGGCGCAGCACGGGATTCCCTAAAGCAGACGCCACACCGAGTCCACGCGTCCACCCAACGTGCAACCCCCACGCGCGAAGCGCGAGATGCCCGGCGTTGTACAACACGAAGAACACGGCGAGGACCGCAGCCGGACCCGCGCCGAGCCCGAAGCACAGCAACCCGAGGAGAGAGCAGAACGGCAGCCATCCGGCCCACACCAACCGATCGCCGACACTGCCAAGCGGGCCACAGAGTGCGGTGCGAAAACGTTCAATGTGACTCGCGGGCACGCCTGATAGCTCGGCGCGCGCGAGCGCACCAATGGCGACGGACGTCATGTAGGGGTGCGCGTTGAAGTACGTGCTCTGTCGCGCCAACGCCGCCTTGAATTCCGCTGAGTGTACTCCACCCGGCAGCAACCGAAGCGCGGGCTCGACGCAAAATCCTATGCCGTTGCCGAGCAACGTCTCGTAGTTCCACGAGCCCTGAATGGCGAGCGTTCGCGTGAAGATGTTCACCCACGTAAGGGCGGACACTCTTGGTGCAGCGCCTGGCATCGGGCGAATGGCGGCCGTCATCGCACGAAAAGGACAAGGAGTCCAACGGTGAGCCCGGCCACGAAATACCACCTCGCGCCGCGCGCGGAATGAAAGATCGTCCACGCGGCGGCCCCGGCCACCGCGGCAGCGACGCTCACCACAAAACCGCGCGAGAGCGATTCGCTGAGCGACCACACGCCGAGGGTCGCCTGTGCGACGGGAAAGAGCAGCGCGTACGCGACGGTGGTGAGCACCGCTGCGCGCACAGCGTCGGCAGTGAGCCCAGCGAGTTGCAATCCGATCACCGCGCCTCGAGATCCCGCGTCCAGCGCCGGACGCCGGCGCCGAGCGAGCCATGCAACCCACAGCCGCAGCTTCACGAGGGTCAGTCCGCCGACCCACGCTGTCGCCAACGCGGCGAGCACACCGATGGACAGTGCCCCACTGCTTTCTGCGTGCAGTGCGCCCGCGATTGCACCACCGACGACGGCGGCCGAGCCCCACTCGGGGTATCGCGATGCACCAAACGGCAACGTTGCAAGCGCGATGAGTTCCAGCGTAACGCCGACGAAAATGCCCATCGCCGGGTCGCCCACGAACGCGCCAGCAAGTGTTGCTGCCACAAGCGGGCGCGACACCATCATCTGCGGAAAGCAGACGACGTCGAGCCCGAGAATTCCGCCTAGCAGGGCGAGAGGCAGTAATTCCCTCACGCGCCCTCCCTGGCGGACAACAGTTCCGCCAACGGCACGGCACGCGCGGCCGGAACGTCCTGCGCGGTAACGACGGCCCCGAGCGACGCCAGCGACGCCAGCGCGGCTTCTTCCTCTGGCGTGAGGAAGACATAGCGCAAATGCTGAACGCGACCGACGCGATGGTGAATGCCGCCGACATTCACGTCGCGCACCCCACCGTGCTCCACCAGCGAGCGCATCGTCGCGATGTCGCCCGTGAGGAGAATGCCGGGACGTGTCTCTGTCCGATAACCGTCGAGGAGCGGCGCGGCATCCACAGCAGAGTGAAATCGCACTTCCATGTCGGGCGGAACACCCATTCGGTAGAGATCCTGCTCCCAATCGCTGGACGCCACTGCACCGTCGACAAGCACGATGAACTTGACGTCGAGTGGCTGACCCCAGCCAACGACTACCTGGCCATGAATCAGCCGGTCGTCAATTCGGTTCAGCACGAGTGTCACGCGGGCGATCCTGAATGAACCGTTATGGAGCCGCGACCGCGTTCGGCGGCGGCCGCGGCAGCTTCCGCCGCGTTCGGATTCGTCGAGAATGCGAAATCCAGCAGCATCGGCAAGTTCGTTCCCGCAACCAGCACGCCATCTCCCATTTCGCGCAACACGCGCCGGGCGGCCATGGTGCAACTGCCAGCATGCAGGTCTGTAAAGATGACGCGCGCTCCTGTTTCGACCATCACGTCGGTCAGGAGCTTCCGGATGTCGTCGCCGCAGAGGTCGCGCACCTCTATCGGGACGAACACCGCGCCGCGACCGCTGATCAGCTCGACGGCGGACAGCAGGCCTTGCGCAAAGTCAGCGTGACCCGCGAGCAGCGCGCGCTTGGTGAATTCACTCATGGTCTTCACGCAGATAGCGCTGGATCTCGGATTTGTCTCGCATCTGCTTGATGAGAGCGGCGTTGAATCGCTCGGCGGGATCGATGCCGCTGAACTTGAGCAGATGATGCATTGCGATCACTTCGGCAACCACCGTGATGTTCTTGCCGGGGTTGAGCAGGATCGTGATACGCGGAATGTCCACGCCGAGAATGTCCATTGTCTCGCCATCGAGACCAGTGCGATCGGCCTCGGCGCCCTGTTGCCACTCGACCAGTTGCACGACGACTTCGATGCGCTTCTGTTGACGGACGGCGCGGATGCCGAAGATGGCTGGAATGTCGACGAGACCGACGCCGCGAATTTCCATGTAATGGCGCTGCAACTCGTGACCGCGACCAATGAGGACTTCGGTGCCGCGCTTGCGAACCAGGACAAGGTCATCGGCGACGAGGCGGTGTCCACGCTCGACAAGATCGAGCACGCATTCAGACTTCCCAATGCCACTCTGCCCCATGAACAGGACGCCGACACCGTACACGTCCGCCAGTGATCCGTGCATGGTCGTCTGCGGCGCGAAGTAGTCTTCGAGCCACGGCTTGATGCGGCTGTAAAACTCATTGGTCTTCAGCGCCGAGCGAAGCACCGGCACTTCAAACTTGATTGCTTCTTCGATGACTTCGGTTGGAAGCTCGAGCTTCTTGGTGACGAAGAGGCACGGGAAGGGAAAGGAGAAAAACTTCTGCAAGTGCTCGCGCCGAGTATCGGAACCGAGCGACCGCAGGTACGTCACCTCCGTTTCGCCGAACACCTGAAGCCGCTCGGCGGGAAAGCGTGCGACAAATCCCGCGAGCGCGAGACCCGGACTGGACACGTCACCGCCACGGACGACGCGCGCCAGACCTTCCGTGCCGGGCACTCGTTCAAGTTCGAGCAATTCACGGAGCTGCTGGAACAGCTCGGCAACGGAAAGAGTAGTCACGCGGCAGTCAGCTGGGGCGAGAGGAGGTGCGTACCACATCCAGGTGCCGCTCCGTTTCCTCGGCCGCCCGCTCCCAGGTAAACGTCTCGGCGAATCGCCGCGCCTGTGTTCCAAGTCGGGCCACGAGCGACGGATCCTGCGCCAACTGTGACATGGCAGTTGCCATTGCCATCGTGTCGCCATGCGGAACGAGGAAACCTGTTTCGCCGTCACGCACGGATTCACGAATGCCCGGCGAATTCGACGCGACGACCGGCGTCCCACATGCGGCTGCCTCGAGATTGGTAATGCCCCACCCTTCCTTTGGCGATGCGAACACAAGGGCCCACGCCCGGCGCAGCAGCGCGAGCTTCTCCGTTTCGTCGATACGCCCAAGAAACCGCACGCGCGCACCGAGGTCAAGCGACGCGGCAAGCTGTTCCAACGCGGGACGGCAGTCGCCCGCACCAGCGATTTCGAGCGTTGCCGACGGGTGATTCATTGCCGCAAATGCGCGAATGACAATGTGCACGCCCTTGTACTTCTTCAGGCGGCCCAGATACGCGAAGACGGGCGCGTCGGCGCGCGTGCCGTCCTTCGGTGTGTACGATACCGTGTC